>DATELO010000046.1:0-8650 GCA_035276505.1 Candidatus Nitrosocosmicus sp. | reverse complement strand
TAGTAAACCAAAGGTAAATAAACTACTACCATTTAAAACGAATGCTACTAGCAATCTTTATAATGTAATGTTATTATATCCAGAAAACTACTTCCTTGACATTATAGACGAGGAAATAAAAAATAGTTACTTTGAGCTTTTATCGTTATTAAAAAAAAATGGATTCAACTTAAAGTGTGTTAATTTTAGACTAACCAGGCAATACTACCAAAGTTGGAAAGTCGTTCGCTTGTATGAGGCAGCAAAAGTTCATTCACGGAAGCTCAAAAATAATTCGGGACTATTATCTGAAGAGGTTAGAATGATGCTTGTGAGCGGAAGTAAAATAAAATATCCCATGTATCAGAGAGCCAGAAAAAAGATAGTAAACATTAAGAAGGAATTTAATAGTATATTTGATACCATTGATAAGATTCTCTTACTACCGACGACCGTTATCCCTGCACCGAAATTACGCAATTCAAACGTGGATATCGATCATAGGAATTTAAAAACACGTGATTTGCTCCTGAGAAATACAATTGTTTTTAACAGTATTGGATTTCCTGCATTGACAATTCCTTTGAATAAACCTAATTTGTCTCAATCAATCCTTCCAATAGGATTACAAATTGTAGGTGCGCCTTTTAGTGATCACCTAATCCTTAAAACGGGGTCTACGATCGAAGCACTTGTATCAAATTCTTATATATATTGAATCGTGAATAATTGCGATACAGAAAAAAATTAAAATCTATTTGAATATCAATTAGTAAGGTGAGCTAAAAACTATTATTTAAAATCATAAAAATCTTTAAAACAATATCATTGATTTGAATCATTATGGACAACATATCAAAAAAATACATGCTTGAAAATATGAATGCTGTGGAGGTAAGCAAATGTCAGAATTCTAATTCAATAGCATTTTTGTTGATTGGCTCATGTGAAAACCATGGTGATCATCTTCCCTTTGGATCTGATTCTCTTTTCCCAGTTAATCTTGTACAGTTAGTTTTAGATAGCATTCTAAAATCTAAATCCGAACATTATCACAATTTTATTGTATTACCCGTCGTTCCCTATGGAGTGAGTATTCATCACATTGACTATCAGATGACAATTAGTTTGAGATCCTCTACAATGATAAATCTGATAGAGGATCTTCTTAGATGCCTTGCATCAAACGAGATTAGACGCGTTATAATTTTGAATGGTCACGATGGAAATATCGCACCTGCAGAAACAGCGTCTAGAAACATCAAAAATGAATATCCAGATATGGTTATAGCATGTCTGGAATCTTGGTGGACCTTGGTAGGCCAAAAAAATAAGGATGCTTTTGATGTGTGGGATGGACTCGGTCATGGAGGTGAAGCAGAAACATCAGCTTTGCTCGCTGTAAGGCCCGATTTGGTCAATCTGAGTTTGGCCCCTGAGCAGACTATTCCCAAATTACCTGGAGAGGATATCCGGATTTATTGGAAATTCAATGAGCTTACAAGCACTGGCTCAACAGGTGCACCCAAGTTGGCAACTGTAGAGAAGGGAGAGGAAATAATAAAAATTCTTACAAAGGTAGTAGTTGATTTTTTGGAAAAAATGGATTCAAATGATTGGAAATATGGCATCTCAACTACTAATGATAAATGACTAAATATTTTTGAAAGTAGGTTATGCTTTTGTCTTGGATTTAAAATGTTTTCGCTTTGTGATCACTAAACTTTTTTACTATCTCTATCTTGGAACTTAGGATTGGTGACTGACGTGCTATTCTTCTTGTAAATGTGGTGTTGGATTGGTACCAAAACACGATTCCACATTTTGACCCACGGCTTGATACCAATCTTAGGGTCAAACAAGTATTAATGATCAAATCGTATAGCGCTTGGCGTTGGGATTCTTTAGACAAAATTATAGGGGTTTGATAACTTGGATCACGATCTCCTATCAGATAAAAAGCAGTTATTCTTTGAAAAGCTTTTGGGCTAGTATAGTTACTCTTTTTCCTAATGCTCTTGCTACCTTTATATCTGCATCATCAATTTCCTTGTTTGCCATAGGACCTACAATTCTACTTGGACCGTAGGGACTTCCACTTTGAGTTAGTTCAGGAATAGAATACGGTACTCCTACAATTATCATCCCATGGTGAAACATTGGAAACATCATCGAAATCGCCGTTGTTTCCTGACCTCCATGAACAGATGCAGCGCCGGTAAATACCGCACCCAACTTTCCTATGAGTGCTCCGTCCATCCAAAGTTTACTAGTTCTGTCCCATAATGCCTTCATGGGTGCGGCCATATTTCCGAATCTTGTTGGCGAACCAAAAATGATTGCATCATAATTGGGTAATTCTTTGACTAAATCATCAATACTGGTAGTTGGATATCTATTGTTCATATCTTCAACTACTTTGGACCATTCTGGATTCTGAGATATGACTTCCGTTGGCACATCATCGGCGATTCTACGAAGAGCTACACTTACATTTGACATTTCTTTGGCTCCGTATGCTATTTCTTCGGCCATCTTTACGGTATTGCCGTATCTTGAATAAAATAAAATGAGAATTTTTACCGGTCTATCTGACATTATGAGTTAGTCATTTTCAAAATATTTAAAGGATCTAAATTTTCTAACTGTTTATTGTAGCAAATCTGGGAACGATAAAGATTAATATTTAAATATTGATATTTATTCTTGTACTTGGGAATAATTAGTTTCTTAATTGGTCTTGCTATTTCGACTATCTTGATTTATATTGTAACGAGGTTACTTGGGGAAAAGGAAGGCATTAAAATAGCACTCTTTGCGGCACTTTTAGGTTCGATAATGTTTGGAATTATAAATTATATTTTTGGAAACGGCATTATTGCAGCAGCTGTAGGTGGTATCATTTGGCTTGTTTCTTTAAAATGGTTATATAGCACGGGATGGCTCAAAGCGATTTTGATAGCAGTGGTGCTGTGGATTGTGGTAGCGATTGTGGGCACATTCTTACCTACCTTTCCGAATCCATTTTAATAGAGGGAGAGAAACCCACATTTAACCTCTCTTTAAATAGCTACGATCTAGATATTAGGCATGTGGGCCCAATATAAATAATGGTTGAAATATTTTCTATCTTGAATTTTTACTATCCTCAAATTATTCTCTATCTTGATTATTTTGGCACAGTTGCCTTTGCCGTAACTGGAGCTTTTAAAGCGATTGAACAAAAATCCGATCTGGTTGGTGTCGTGATCTTGTCAACTATAGCCGGCTTATCGGGAGGAATAATAAGAGATGTGTTGTTTGGTAGATTTCCACCGGCTGCTATATCTGATCCCACTTATTTTGTACTTACAATATTTACGGGGTTTGTAGTGTTTTTTTCATATCATAAAATAAAAAAACACTGGAACGTATTTCTAAAATGCGACGCAGTTGGCCTAGGTGTTTTCACCATAATAGGCGCTACTATGGCTTTTGCAATTTTTGGACCAAATTTGCTTTTAATAACATTTGCTGCATTGATAACAGCCACAGGTGGAGGAATATTAAGAGACGTCTTTGTAAATGAAATACCTTTAGTTTTTGTGAGAGAATTATATGCAACAGCAAGTTTTGGTGGGGTGATCATCTTTTACGTTTTGGTACTTTTGGCCGACCCGGTGATTGCCGCTATTGCGGGTATCATCACTGCAACGGGAATAAGACTATTGGCAATGAAATATGATTGGAATCTTCCAAAAGCAAGAGTATCATGAACTACTGTTTGCAGTATTATTAGCCATGTCATGTCTAGTGTTATACTATCTAGTTGTTGTAGTAAATTACAACGTTAAAGGATAATGGGCAATTACTTTGTTTTTATTGTGCCACATTATTTGCAAAAAATAAAAACTCGAGTCTATAAATTGTGGCAAAAAAGAGCGGAAATTGAGTCACTTTTGCTATCAGAAGAGTCGTGATATTTAATATCTCTACAAAATCATTTTTAGCAAAGTTTAATTCTCATATTATGTCAAAATCTAATATCAAATTGCAAATTGTAAATAGGAGATTGCTGAGCATTACTTGAATTCTACTAATGTTTCCACCAATAAGATAAATAATAATCAACAGAAAAATGTCAGGACTATAAGTACTATAAATCCCTCTACTGAGGAAGTTATCCGCGAATATAATCTTATAACCAAGGACGAAGTTGTCGACTTGGCTAGGAAATCTAAAAAGGCATACAAAGAATGGCGCAAGGACTACAAAAGAAGGACTGGTTTTTTGTATGCTTTCGCAAATGAATTTAAAAAAGAAAGAGAGCGACTTGCCAAGGTAGCTACGATAGAGATGGGAAAAACCATTAAGGAGGCAAGATCCGAAATAGACAAATGTGCTTGGGCAGTAGAATACTTTGCAGATAACGGTGGCGTCTTTTTGCATGATGAAGTTATTAATACCGATGCAAGAAAATCTATAGTAACGTTTGAACCACTTGGGGTAATTGCAAGTTTGATGCCTTGGAATTTTCCCTATTGGCAAGCGTTGAGGTTTGCTGCACCTTCCCTGATTGCAGGCAATACGATTATCTTAAAACCATCTAGTGTTACCATGCAATGTGGGTTGGAGATAGAAAAAATCTTTGAGAAAATTGGATTGCCTGATTTTGTGTTCAAGACTGTTATTGCTTCAGGAAAGGAGGCCGAGTATTTGATTGATTCTGATGATGTCAGCGCTGTTACATTTACTGGCAGCGTACCAGTAGGGGCAAAAGTAGCTCAACATGCAACCTCAAAACTAAAGAAAATTGTACTAGAACTAGGTGGAAGTGACCCATTCATAGTTTGCGAGGATGCAGATATAGAAAAAGCATCAAGTGGTGCTGTTAAGGGTAGATTTATTAATTGTGGTCAAAGTTGTATTGCCTCTAAACGGTTTATCGTTGTGAAAAACGTGGCCAATCAATTTTTGGAAAAATTCATTGAAAAAACTGAGAAGCTCAAGATTGGGGACCCTCTATCTGAAGAAACCGATATTGGTCCGATGGTAAACCAGGCTGCAATTGAAAATATCGACGAAATGGTAAAAAAGTCTATCAAAGAAGGAGCAGAACTGGCTACTGGTGGGCAAAGACTAGGAAAGGAAAATGGAGGCAGGAATAAAGGATTCTTTTACAAGCCCACGATTCTTAAGAATGTTACCCCAAAAATGGAAGTAGCAAGGGAAGAAACATTTGGACCAGTGGCACCTGTTATTGTTGCTGAAGACGAGCAACAGGCGCTTGAAATAGCAAACGATACAAAATTTGGTTTGGGTGCAAGTGTATGGACCCAAAATTTAAATAAAGCCGAAAAATATTCAAAATTACTTCAAGCAGGAATCGTCACTGTAAATAACGTGGTCGTTTCTGATCCTAGAGTGCCTTTTGGCGGAATCAAGAATAGTGGGTTTGGTCGCGAACTGTCAAAACACGGAATGTTTGAATTTGTAAATATAAAATCGATAAGGTTTTACGATCAATTGATTCACCAGCATTACGTAGAGTAACTATAGCTATTTACCTTTTTTTGATACTCAAAAAGAGAAATAAATATTTGTGTGTACGAAGAGGTAACATCAATCAAAGGGTATTATTTTACCAACGCTGTTAACTGATAAAAAATCAGGTCTTTTGCACATTACAATTTGTCAAATTTTAATGTTCGTCTATCTAAGAATGTTGAGTTAGCAGAATTTTTCAAATAGAGGCGGACTCCTTAAAACATATTGTACTTTTTTCTTCCTATTGAATCAGCCAAAAAAGTATTGTCTTGAAATCTGGGGTAGTGACTATGATAGGATAAAAGATGCTTGTATTTTCGCCGAAGAACTGGGATACTATGGCTTTTTCTACGGAGAGTCGTTAACTGACCTTGATCTTGATTGTTGGACAGTGCTATCTACCTTGGTTCCATTAACCAAAACCATCAAACTTGGACCTGTTATTACCTATATTAATCCCAGTTACAGGAGTTTGGCTTTGCTCGCTAAACAGTCCATCACATTCCAAGATATATCAAACGGTCGACTTGAGTTTCGTACAGGTGCTGGTGCAGCAACAGATATTTCTAAATCTTGGTGGGAGCCCTACGGAATTGACTACCCTATATCTCGCACACGTGTTGAAATTTTCAAAGAGGGTCTAATTCTCTTTCGTAAATATATAGGAAGAGAATGTCGTATGGTCGGTCGCAAGAAAAATAACCTTCAACATCCCATTGCACCATCAGAAATTGATAGACTGGACAGGCCAATTAACACTTTCTATCATAATGGAAAGTATTTTAGAGCAAGGGGAGCCGAAATGACAACGGCCAAGCATGATATCCCAATTACAATTGCAGCCAAGAGCGCTAAAATGATGCAAATTGCAGCTAGGTTTGCTGATATTTGGGAAACATCATACTTGACACCAGTCGAATTTTCTTCAAAGAACAAGAAATTCAATGAAATGATAAAACTAGGGATTAGTGATGAAGATTCAGGAAGTAGAGGTCATCCAAAGAGATCAATTGAATTAGACGTAATTATTGCTGAATCAAAAAAAGAATTAGAGGACAAGAAAAAGGTCCTTGCAATAGAAAGGGGTGTTAAAGCATATAGGCAAGTATTACAAAAAGGACTCGTTGGCACTCCAAACGAAATTCAGTCAAAAATCTCAAAATATATCAAGCTAGGTATCGACCAGTTTTTCTTGGCATTTCAGGATCCCTTGGATCTAAAATCAATGGAATTATTTATGCAGTCTGTCAAAGGGGTTACATAGTATTAATTATTATGTTCTGCACTATTCCAGTGATCCGGCTAATCGGTTGACTTTTCTAACAATAACTCTCTTGTTTTCTCTTAAAAACTCGAATTCTTATCGCGATAGAATACCGCCTCCTTGTAAGACCTTTTTCAAATTGAATCAAAAGGGTTTTTAGTATTTTGACAGAAAACATTTTTTTACTTCTAAAGTGTCGATATCTATTACAATAATGCATTCTAACATTAAAGATATTGAAAATAAAAATTTCTCTAAAAGGATGTGCAAGGGCAGTGGTAATGCTGACCAAAACACTACGATTTTGTTGTTGGTACTCGGGTTTGCAAGCTTGCTAACATTTATGAGTATACCTGCAGCTATCGCACAAACAAATACAACGTCAGACGACATGAGCCTGGGACCAAACCAAAATGCAAAAGCGAGTATAGAAAACTTGACAAATAAAGCAATAAACGACAAGTCAACTACTAATATGACTTCTAATCCAAGTACAGACACAGGAAATTTGTCACTACAATCATTTTCTAGTTTTGTAAATGAATTTAATAGTAAAGTTAGATCAGAATCCCAAAGCAATAGTTCTGTATCAACTAGTTCTTCTTCATCCTCCTCCTCCTCCTCCTCCTCTAATCAAACCTTAGATCAAAGGAACAATCCCTCAAAGCTGCTAAAGCTTAAAGAAATCGTGATTCAAAATACCACGATGTCCATTCCTGCTCCAGTCAGACACCCCGGACAACCCACTCATGAAGTAGTTTTTGCTTTGCCACTCAGAAATGATGGCCACATATGGGCAGGCACTGTAACTTTTACTGCCAGCAAGCCCATTGAAGTAGAGGTTCTGCATACATATGCACCATCCAAAAAACCTGATTCTATACATGGTGAACCATATTATGCTGTCTTACCAGGAAATAATAGTATTGCAATTACCCACCTCAGACATCTAGTTGATGTTCCTATTGAAATCAACGGTACAGGAATAAGTTCAGGTACTTTGGATTTTGCGGGAAACGCCCTAGTATTTCATAAAACTACTGGGGAACCCTTTACAGTAACATATACTATTGATGCAGTTTCAAAGGAGTTAACAAAGTTAGACAAGGCCAACTAATATATTAATAGCCTCTGAGTGCTTCTGCGCCCAGTACTTTATTTTTCTTCCAAGAAACAGGGGGCGATAAACCTCTAATTTATTATGACAAATCAGTTACAACCAATCAGAATATTATCAATATACATGTGTCATTAAGGGCATCTCACACTTCATAAGATGGTAGACAAGTGCTCTATATTTTTCTGCTAATTGATTTACAAACCCGTTATCTATTATGGTGTACTAGGATCTAAAATAATGGATTGCAACGATGAAAGACGGGTTTCTATGTTGTCGGTCCGTACATACGTAAATCCCGATCCCTGGTTAACTGTCTCAATAAAACCTGCCTTGTCTTCTATTCCTTCATAATCTTGAAGCTTTGACACGTTATTTAATGTCCAATAGAGGGTTTCATTGCCAGTGCCTGGATCGATATAAGCTTGTATTACTCTGTTGTTATCGCTTGTTAGGAATGTTTTAACCTTTAAGGTAACATCCGTTTTATTGATTAGATCATTTATGTAGTAATTATCGCTTTTATTGTCGTTGGAATGTAAAATAAAATCTGAACCGGATAGATTCTTTACATCGTTCATTGTTAATTTTACATATTTTCCATCATCACGATAATCAAGTATATAGGGATTACTGTCTTTTGACACGTCAAACACTACGCCAATTCCTCTTCTTTCGTTATCCGGTGCATCAGAATTATGAAAACCGGTATTAAACATCATCTCAATATAAGTTTCATTTTCGTAATTATCTTCTGGTTTTTC
>DATELO010000045.1:0-18369 GCA_035276505.1 Candidatus Nitrosocosmicus sp. | reverse complement strand
TGGTATTTGTGAAATAAGAGCAAATCTGAAAAGAAATTGGATCACAATTTGCAGGTTTTCTGCAAGTGAAAATCTGCGCGATATTTTAACAATGTTTGATGTCAATTATGAATTGAAATCACGAAGTTCCCAGTATACATAATTATTTTCAGTATTTTTTGATTAAAATTATTCTATTGTATTGGTTTATCAATTAACAAATGATATAACGAAGATCATTTTAGGATGTAAACCGATAGTATGTAGGAATAAATAGAAAATGACGCACTGAAAGGAATGACAAGAATCTATTTCAGATCCAATTAGGATACGATATTTAATCACCTCTCTTTCTACAATTTTGAATAAACTCAAAGTCAAGACGTGTCAACGATCATCTAATCTAATAATCTTACAATACTTGCAATAAAACTCATTTCGGTTTATCATTTGCATTTTTCTGTTACACTGTTCACACCGCAAAAATTGATCTCTGACTACTTGATTTCTAATTCTTTTCAATATAAAAGGAATAACTAATCCAACGATTATGTAAATTAGAATGCGAGATAGTAAGCCACCACCACGTTTGGAGGGCTTGGAGGATGATGTAAATCTAGTTTTGCCTTTTACCATTTTCGTTCTGGCTATCTTATACATATATCCGATACTGAATAAACTTTTGGCTGATCGGGGGACAAAAATTTGAGATGCCTACCCATTAATTATTTTTAACTTTTGAACCAATTAATCCTGACGATGTCACTGTACATATTCAATCTTTTAAAACGAACAAAGGATTGAATATATCTATTGTTAAATTACTAACTGTTAGAATATGTATATATAAATTGAATCACTCATTATCTTTAGAATAGTTGGTTGGATGATAATAATTATTACAGAATATTGGATATACCCGAAAATGCTACTCAAAAGGATATCAAAATTGCTTTTCGACGATTAGCGCGTAAATATCATCCAGACCGAAATTCTGCCGTTTCAGACGAAGTGATGAAAAACATCAATATTGCATTCGAAAATCTATCTGATCCTGAAAAAAGACAAATTTATGATAAATCGTTAAAGATTTTGAAGCCCAATTCAACAAGCGGTGGGGAACAATTCGGTGATTCTGATGTTGAGAGCTGGGATCTTAAAACTCCGTTCACAAATACTGATAGTCCGCCAGAAGATTATCGTGACATTGATAGGTTTTATTTTGACGAAAAAGACTCAAAAAATGAATCCGCATACGTTAACAATGAAACTCTGCCCACATCTTTTTTGGAAAGTCGTTATCAAATAATCGTAGAACCCTCCCTTTGTCTGGCATTTGGAAGTTGTGAAGTATTGGCCCCCAAAGTTTTTGTAGTGGAAAAGAACAGACAAATCAATCCAAAAGCAGTAGTTATATCAGAAACTGCTGAGGATTTTGATACTATAATGGATGCTGCAAAGACCTGTCCCACTAAGGCGATTATTATTATTGATCGTTATACGGGGAACTGTATATATCCGTAGATTCATTTCTAATAGATAGTGAAATTTTGATTTTTTAGACCAAATTTCAAAAATAACTACTATGGAGTACTGATTGGGTTCTGGAATTATCCATACAACATCAAATTGACATTTGGAAACCTATTGAAATCCTTGCTATATGAGATTGTAAAGATAATGGGTGAAATGGACTCTGTTTTACTCGTCCTGATTCTCCTATTATCGTGGCAAGATTTATCATATAAAAATGAAATTTTAAATTGTTAACAAAATTATTTATCCTTTGTTTATCTATTGTTATGAAGGGACCAATCATTGGAAGATACATCTATGGCGGGCAAACATACGACAGAGTCGCCAGCAACAGATTTTATGCAAATACGATATACCGACCTGTTGGGAAAGTTTCTCGCAAAATATATTCAAATTGATAAAGAACTAACTCAGGATGTATTCAGGAAGGGAGTTGGACTAGATGGATCTTCTGTCAAAGGCTTTGCAACAATAGATGAATCCGACATGATGTTATTTCCAGATAGGAAAACACTAAGAAAGATACTATTGTCAAATTATGAAATATATACAGTCATTGCAGATGTTCACAATGGATTTTCACAAGGAAGATCTATTAAGGATCCGAGAAGTGTATCACAAGCACTGGAAGATCATCTTGCAGTCAATCAAATTACTTGTCAAATAGGCGCTGAGGTGGAATGTTTCATTTTTGATCAAATACTGTTCGAAATGAACAAGAATGATAATATAGTTAATGATGTAACACAACACAAGAAAATTAAGAATGTGTCAATCCTATCTACAGAACAGTATGGAGTAGGCAAATATCCAATACGAAGAAAATCTGGATATGATGTTCCTACATTTCAGGATTCTTTAATAGAATTTCGATTCGAAGTAGCCGATATTCTTAAAAAATTCTATGATATTGACGTAACTAACATGAATCACGAAGTAGCTAGCAGTGGTCAGATTGAAATTAATTTTATGCATGACTATTTAACTCAATCTGCTGATAACGTTCAAATTTATAAAGACGTCGTTAGAAATGTAGCAAAAAAATATAATAAAGTTGCAAATTTTATGCCAAAGCCAATATTTGACTCTCAACATCCCGATAACAGTGACAACGGATCGGGGATGCACGTGAGTATAAGTTTATGGAGTAAGTCTTCTGGAAAAAATCTAAATCTATTTTATGATGAAACAGATCCATATGCTGAATTAAGTCAAACTGGACGTTATTTTATCGGAGGTATTCTTGATCATGCTAGCGCATTATCAGCAATAGTAACACCAACCATAAATTCTTATAAAAGAATTATTCCTGGTTTCGAAGCCCCTGTATATGTTGCTTGGGCTAGAGGGAATAGATCCGCTGTCGTAAGGGTTCCAATTAATGAAATAAAGAGTCCTAACTCTAAGCGAATTGAATATAGGGCTCCTGACCCCTCGGCAAATCCTTACCTTGCTTTTTCTGCGATAGTTGCAGCAGGACTAGACGGAATCAATAGGAAAGTCGATCCCGCAGATCCGGTTAGCGAGGATATTTATAAAATGACTGATAAAAGGCGAAAGGAGTTTGGGGTAAAAGTACTACCTGGTAGTTTAGAAGAGGGATTATCTGCGTTGAAAACTGATTCATCTTTTCTAAATATTTGCTTTCACTCTGATTTGATTAACACTTATCTGGATTTAAAGGAAATAGAAATTTTGGAATTAGCAGATGATCAATCTTTGATTAAACAATTTATGTTTTATTATGATGTTTAGTTTTTTTGTTATCCATAAGTATTTCGATATGGTTTGAAAAAAGTATCATTAGATCATAACATATGCCGATAGCATCAGTTTAGCATGATTGATAAAATATTGCTACTATAATATCTCATCGCTTCCGTTCCTTTTTTAACAACAAAAGTCCCTCGGTGTCATTTGGGTTCATATAAATTTCTCCCTTCACGGCTTCTTTAATCCCCACTATGGGCTCTTCACATTCAGGACATAATTGAAAATATACAAAAACATTTACATTTCTCTTGTTCTTTCCAATTACCGCATTATTCATCTTTGAATGAAATTGGGTTAGACAAATAGGACATTCCATATATCATTAGAAACAAATTAAGATATATTTAGGTTCATATTCTTGCTCTGGTAGGTAGTGATATAAAGTCTATTCCTGTCAAATCTGGTTTACAATAATATTGAAAAAAGATCGAAAACAGATTATACGAGAATTTAATACAACCTAGTCAAAGATTTGTCAATCTAATGTATTTTTAGTTAAGGTAATTTTTTTACAAGATGTATATAACCTAATTACATTAGTATATTTGGATGCCTCTCATGAAGCAAGTACTTTCTTTGCCTGTATTTTCAATAGTACTTGCTAGGATATTATATGCTGTTAATTGGTTCAATATATCTTCAATTTTTTATCTAATCTTGATTGATTTTAATCAAGACGTTTCAATGTTGGGACTAATCACATCGGGATTTCTTATCGGTATAGGATTATTTCAAATTCCTGCAGGGATATTAGCAGCAAAATACGATCCAAGATTGATTATAGTTTTTGGAACAATGTTGCTTTCTATTTCCTCACTTTTGTCTGGGTTGGTATCAGAAATTAATCAAATGGTATTTTTAAGATTTCTGGTTGGCGTCGGAATGGCATTTTTTTTCGGACCCAGTGTAATCTTGATTTCAAGGCATTTGGGCAAAGGATCTGATGGTCTTGGAGTAGGAATTTTAAATTCTGCTCACTCGTTGGGTGGGATAATAGGGATATTTGGGTGGATAATCATTGCTGAAATCACTGGATGGCGAATGAGCTTACTATTAGGTGGTATATTGGGTATTGTTAGTGGATTGCTATTGTATTATGCTTTATTTAATAAAACCTCAAAGGTTGATTTCAATAACCATGAGAAGGGTGGTAAGGTCAAAGAACAGATATTAAATAGTTCGAAAATTCCACTTGAGCATAATCTGAGCGATAACAAATCAGTTTCTGGTTTTCAGATCGACTTTGATAGCTTGCGATCTTTGATGTTAGATAAATCAATGCTTATTGTCGCACTTTCTCTTCTGGGAATTCAAATTGGCTGGAATTTAGTTTCAACATTTATTGTTTTATATCTAAAATTCGAATTTGATGTTACATCTGCAATGGCCGGTATGATCGGAGTCTTGACCTTAATCGTAAATGTCATATTTGCACCATTTTTTGGAAAATTATATGATCTTTTGATAAAGAAAAAATGGAAAAAAAGCGATACTATATTATTACTTTCTTGCGGGACAATCATTTCTATAAATATGACTCTTTTTTCATTTACAGATATTTCTGTTTTAATACCTGGTATTGTTCTTATTGGTATATTCGCATCGGGAGGATTTGTAATTCCCTATACAATGGCTAGAAGGATAGCTGTCGAGAAATTAAACATGCCAAACTATGAAATTTTGGCAGTTAGTTTTGTTAATGGGTTATCACTATTGGGAGCTTTTTGGGTTCCACTTTTGTTTTCTATCTTAGTAAAAACATTCAACTATTCTACTGCATGGATTATTGGGGGATTGCTGACAATTGCGTTTATAATCCCAATTATTAAACTTAAATATTAAATGTCATAAAATCTTTTTTTCCTTTTATTAGGATTATGGATACTAATACTATTGATCTTGTCCTAGTGAATATATTCTGAAATTCTTCTTTGATGTTTTCTCGAATTTATAAATGCACTATTTCTTATCCATTCATTTTTAGAAATATTCATACCTATACAAGCGTGAGTAATTGTTTCGTCAAGATTATCAAAAATTTCTCCCTTACTTTTCATCGCCATTCTAATACCCTCTCTAATTTGCCAAACTCCTACAGGCAATACATATTCAGGGTGGATTTCCCTCAAGATAATTACTGATGATTTCTTTCTATGCAGTTCTAAATATTCGGTAATTGCAAGCCTTGCGGCAAAATACGATCCTCCTATTTTTGGGTAAGTTTTTAATGAACCAGAAATCTCTGTGTCCGATTCTATAGCTGCATTACCATTATTGTCTAACCAGGCTTCGTGCATTTCAAAACTCCATACTTGGTCTGGAATCAAAATAATTGTAAAATTGTTTCCTAAATGTGTATACCGATGTAAATGGAAACCATCTAATGATGAATATTCTATTATCTTTCTAATCAGATTATCCGATATGATTTGATCTACTGCTGTGATACTCCATTTTGTAGGAACTAATTTCCTCCTTTTTCTAGTTCCCAGCATTCCTATACTCAAAATCTTACTTAATTTGCTGATTTCCGTACCTTCGCTATAAAGTATATTGACCGCTTCATTCGCGTTCAAATCCTTATCATAGTATACCTTTTCTATTCTTTTATCAACACTGATTCCAGCAGGAATCTTTAGCTCCTCCATCTTTGATACAAGTCCAAATTGTAAAGCATCAGAGTCTGTTACTGACGAATTATTCATCTCATCAAATTTCAGACTGGGTTTTTTATCGAATTTTATCTCTATATCGATAGATTTATTTGCCATAGCCAATTCTTGCAATAGCTCTGTGTACCTATTGTAATTTGGATCCATAATTGCAGAAGCTGAGCTTACTCCTCGAATCAAAGATAATCGGTAATTTATTATATCTTCTAAATTCTGTCCCGCCCATTTCTCGGGATAGTCCAAAATCTTGACATCCCCATAGGTAGTCGAAATCAAGGGTCCAATGTTCACCCTAGGGTAGGAATGACTTCCAACAAAAACTGAAGGAGGTGATCCTCCTGATAGGCTCTTTGACACATTGCCTTTCTTTTCTTTCAATAGCATGTTCCATTTTTGTCTTATTCTTTCTTTTACTTCGCTACTATTTCTTGATGCCATTTGGAGGTAAATAGATATACAAACATGCCTATTTTAATTTGAATCATAATTATCGAAGGATGAATCAAGATTTTTGATTTAGCTTTTCTTAACCAAGTGAATGAAATGAAGAGAATTTGAAGATAAAGTCCATTAATCTATTTTAAATTTTTCAATAAATCATTTACTGGCAATGTATTTAGTACATCGCTTCTATCTGCCCAGCCTCTTCTAGCTTGGGCAATTCCGAATTTCAAAAATGCAAAATGCAGGGGATGATGAGCATCTGAATCTATTGCCATTTTTACTCCTTCATCTATTGCCATTCTTATGAATTCATCATTTAAATCTAGTCTATTGTAATGTGCATCAATTTCCAATACTGTGTTAGTTTCCATGGCAATTGATAGCAATTTTGACATATTGACCGAATATCCATCTCTTTTATTGATGATTCTGCCCGTCGGATGGAATATTATATCCACACTGGGGTTCTGAGCAGCTTTTACTAACCTCTCTGTTTGTATTTCCTCTGAAAGTGAAAAACTCGAATGTATCGCTGCACCAACTAGATCAAGCTTATCTAAAACATTATTTGAAATATCAAGGGAGCCGTCCTTTAGGATGTTTACTTCTGCTGCTGCGAGTATCCTGAATGCTTTATCAACCTTATTTCTATTGTTAATTGAATTCTTTGTTCCAAATTCTTTAAGATAATTACTTGGGTATCTATTACTCTTTGGCCTATTTTCTTCAACAAAAAAATCTCCAGTCTTGATTCGATCATTTATTTCATTTATCTTGTTTGATTGGTCCAGCAATTGTTGTTCATCTAACCCCTTGGCAATAGTCAGGCTTTTGGTGTGATCTGTGATCGCGATATAATCTAATCGAAATGTTGTTTTAGCAAAGTAGGCCATTTCTTCAATAGATAACTGCCCATCTGTATTGTTTGAATGGACTTGAAGATCCCCTTTTAACGATTCATATTCTATTAGGTTCTGAATTTTGTTAATCCAAGTTTTTGAGTATCTCTTGGCCGTCTCAATTTCTCCGTGATTTTCTCTCATTTCAGGCGGTATCCACTCTAAACCTAACAAGTTATAGATCCCCGTTTCGGATTCGCCAGCTAATTTTTGTCCAGTCTTATTATCAAATAAACCCCATTCATTTAAACGATATCCATGTCTTTGAGCTATTTTTCTTAAACGTATTCCGTGTTCTTTACTTCCAGTAAAATATAAAGATGCTGAACCATAACTATCTTCCGGAACTACTAACAAATCCATATCTACTCCATTGTTTAATCTCACAAAGGCCTTTGATGTTCCCCGACTTAGGATTTCGTTTATTTGCGGCATAGTTATGAAATCATCAATTACATTGGCAGGATACTTAGATACAACCAACATATCAATATCACCTACTGTTTCCTTCATTCTTCTAAAAGAACCAACTACAATAATCTTTGAAACTTTCTCTTTTTCGCTCAGATAATTTTCAATTTGTTTGATTAGCGGATACAGATCCCCTAACAAGAACCTTGAATTACCTTTATGGTAAAATTCAATCTTCTTTAAGAGATTAGTTTCCTTCTTTTCAGAAAACCCAGATATTTTTCGTAATTTTCCCTCTTTTATTGATCTCTCTAGATCCTTCAGCTTTCTAATTGGTATCGTATTTATGATCTCTTTAAGGGTTTTGGGACCAATTCCCTCCAAATCTAAAAAGTCGTCAACATCTATAGGATATTTAATTTGTAATTTTTCATAATACTCTATTTTGCCAGTGTTTATATATTCCTCAATTTTAGAGGAAATTGCCTTACCAATTAAGGGAATTTCCAACAAACCTGACAAGCCATGTTCTTTATATATTGTTTCAATACGAACAGGTAGATTTTCAATCTGGTCAGCCGCTCTTAAATAAGCTCTGTTCTTAAAATTTATATTTTTATCATCTTTATTGGAATCCATTTCGAGTAAAAATGCAATTTTGCGCAGAATCTTTGAGACCTCTGCATTGGATATTGTCACTCTAAGTCTAAGACATTGGTGTCTTAAATTTTTGGCCCCCGTCATGCTTTACTTATGAAGGGTCATTTCACTCAATAATTTATTCAAAAAAATCCAAAACTCTTGGACAATTTCTATTAGATGCTAGTTTGTATGAATATTATGTACATAATTATACTTGATTTTCAAAATTTTCATACATAATGTATAAATTCGGTAAAAAAAATTCTAAATATGTATAAATGTTAGTGGAGTCCTTAACAATTGGCATTCTAATAGGAACCTGCGGTCTAATAGCATGGTTAGCTAAAAATAAATTTCAACCCGAAATTGAACGCGACATTGAAAATAGGGAAAAAAAAGTACTAAAATATACTCGTGAAATAGAAAAAAGTGAATAACACAAACAGGAATAAGGTTTCAATACTAAATACTAATTTTAATCCATAGTCAAAATTTTTTTCGCAAGATTCAATTTTTCAAAAAGCTGTTTAATAAATAAATCTGCAAATTTATCAAAATCTATGGTCCCAAATTGCTTTTTATAGATATCTTTTCTTTTATCATATTCTTCTTCAAGCCATAGAAAATCTGATTCTTTGAGTTTTATGATAAATCTATTTGTTTTAGCTTTTGATTCAAAAACATTTATCATAAAAATTCCAGCAAATTGTGTGAAATTTTTTAGTTTGTATTTTCTCATATATTCATCCTTATGGATTTCATAATTTTCTTTTAACCAAGTTTTAACATCTAATCTTATTGTTAACGATGTATAGACCCCTGAAAAATCCAATTTCATGTTATGCATTTCAACAGAGTACCGACCTCTTTTGATTTCATTCATCATTATAATTAACGCACTAGGGAGAAACATGCCCGGATAATATTCATCGGTAGCGCCCTGTAATTTGGATAAAATGGATGGTTTTAATCCGATAGTTGCATAACCCTTCGTAGGCATTACTATAGCTTTTAATTCTTTGCTTATTAAGTTATTTTTCCTCATTGAGAAAAAAAGGATTTATTTTTCAGAGGTTGGAGGAACATAATTTTTTAAATCCTCGCCATTGACAACATCTTCCTCAGGAGGGATATAATCAATAACTCCGTATTTTTTAAATCCTGGATGCTTCTTTTGTGTAAGCAATGCTACAGTGACAAATACTACAAGAGCGATTATGGGAGCTATAAAGGTATCTGCCCCTGCATACTCAACAGGTGTGACAAAATAAAACAGTATTCTTGAACTTGCCCCCGCTATCATAGAAGCAATTGCAGCAGGCCAGTTTGCCTTTTTCCAAAATAGGCCTAATGTAACTGGAGCCCACGCAGCAGCCAAGACTATGTCAAATGCTAGAATTAGGTAAATTCCAGGACGTGGTATTGCCGCACCAAGAGCAAGTCCCGCTAACATTATAGGAATTGTAACACATCTAGTTACCAGTAACATCCTCTTTTCCTCTATTCCTGGCCTCTTTAGAAAAGACTTTATGATATCTCTCTGAATGAGGTTTCTCGCTATCACACTCGAAATAGCTAATAATCCTCCATTTGCAGTTGACATGGACGCGCCCAATACTCCCATCAGTAAAGCCGCACCTATAGGAAAAGGCAGTAAATTAATTGCCATTAATGGATATACCGTATATGGATCAGCTATGTTGGGTAACATGTACAATGCTATTATTCCCATCATACTCGTGGGCACTATGATTGATATGGTAAGAATAGCTGCCATAAATGTTCCTCTTCTTGCTGTTTTACCATCTCTTGCTGAAAATACTCTCTCCATGAAATCCAATGCAACTACGTCACCTACTCCTAATGCTATAATTCCTGCCCAATTGACAAGAGCACCATTTTTTATGTCTGTAAGACCTGATAAATCCAGATAACTCTCGGGAGTCGCAGTCAGAATCGTACCTAAATCTACTCCTGCAAATCCAAATGCAAAAAACAAGAACCCCGCCCAGAATGCGCCAATGGTCAAATAAACCTGAAAGATATCGGTATACGCAGACGAAAATAGACCTCCCGCAAAAGTATATATCAACACGGCCAATGAAACAATCACCATACCCCACAATAGAGGAATATGCAATACAGTAGACAGGATAAAGCCTCCAGCTGCAAAATTGCCTGCTACCAATACTATGAAGCTTATCGTCAAAATTACTGAAGACAGGCCTTCAGCTCCAGCGCTGTATCTTCTGAAATAAAAATCCGGTAATGTAAGCATAGACATCGCGTTAAGTTTTTTAGCATAAAATAATCCTGTTAATATCAAACACAATGCCAATCCAATTGGTACAGTCGCTCCTGCCCAAAAACCAAACTCATAAACAAGTGCGACGTTTCCGAGAGATGAATTGCCATCAATTGATTGAGCGGATAGCATTGTCCCAACAAAAATTAAAGGTAGGCTCTTACCTGCAACCATGTATCTTTTGCTACTCTTCTTTACCAAAACAGAGGTCATAATCCCTACTGCTAATACCAGTCCCATGAAAGAAAGGACTGCTATTCCGTATCCATCTATAAACACCAATGTTATTGTAAGGTAATTAGTAAATATATAAATATTATTAATGGACTGATGATGATAATTTAGAATTATCTAGTAATTGATAATTTTTTATTGATATATAGAAAATCATGAAAATTCTGTTATTTTTTGGTCAAGATTGACATATCTATTATCTTGATGACACATTAAACGTAATCTACCTCAATGTGAATAATCTACCAATTTACGCATATTATTTTCGGTTGTCGAACTTTCTCACAGACGTAGATTACTTAACAATATTTATTAATTCATGTTCATTAATAAATAAAGATAATACATGGGAATGGAATTTTATGGTGATTCATATAAAGGAAATGATGAGCCGATTTTTGTTGGCATACCCACGTTTCTTAAATTACCACATGTTAAACAATATGAGGAATTGAAGAAAATAAAACCTGACATTGCTATAGTTGGGGAACCATTTGATTTTGGAACTACAATTCGACCCGGGACTCGCTATGGACCCAGGGCAATTAGGGCCGCATCAACAGTGCCATCACCTCCATACGAACATTTCAACATCGAAACGGGAGTTGATCCCTTTGGCGTTTTTAAAGCAGTTGACTATGGGGATGTAAATATTTCTCCTGGTGACGTTATCGAATCTCATAGAAGAATGACCAATAAAGTAAAAGAAGTACTAGATATAGACGCAATACCAATAATCCTGGGCGGTGATCATTCCGTGACTTTTGCGAATGTTAGAGCCTTGTCTAAAAAGTATAAAAATATTGGTATGATTCACATAGACTGTCACGCTGACTGTGCTCCACAGGGCTTATGTGGTTTCAAATACGATCATGGGGCTCACATACGAAGAATTATGGAATTGGGTTGTCTCAAAGGGAAAAATTATACACTAATAGGTCCGAGAGGTTACTGGCCTGGTCCAGATTTATATAAATGGATGGCAGATCAAGATTTTCAATGGTTTACTATGCTGGATGTTGAGGAATTGGGTATCGATCAAATTGCTAAGGAAGCAGCTGACAGAGCAAATGATGATGTTGATGCGGTATATGTTAGCTGGGATATTGATACTTTTGATCCAGCGTATGCTCCTGGAACGGGCGAACCGGAACCAAATGGTTTAACTTCCAGAGAAGGAATGAGACTAATGCGTTTGTTGTCTACTTCCTTCGATCCTGACAGGTTTGCTTTCGATTTGGTAGAGGTGTCTCCAACATACGACGTAAGTGATGTTAATTCTTATAATGGTGGTATAACATCTGGACTTGCCAACAGATTGATCGTTGAATTAATGGCAGGTTTGTCATTAACTAAGAGAGGAGAATCAGAGGGCAAACCTGTAAGACCAAAATTCTATCGAGGAAAAGGACATACTTATGATTTTGGAAACGGTCCCAAAGCAAAGATACCCAAGAGGGAATGATGCTATCATTCAAAATTCATTTCTATTCTTTTGAAACTGTCTCAACTCGTGATCTATTTTTTATTGATGATGTAGATGAAATAATTTTTTTCAATACGTTCAAAATGATAGAAAGAAAAATTCTGAACGGAATAAAAATAAATTTGAGCGAAACTATTTGGTATTACTGCGGATTTATAGCACGGGAACTAGCATTTGGTAAAACGAATTCTGAAATCCAGACTGATTTACCCAAACAAATAACCAATCAAATGGTAATGATTGGAGTGGCCGAGATTATTCAAAAACTCGTAATTAGTCTTAAACATGACAAAGGCTCGATGGATCTCTATTTTGTATTAGAACAGCCTATTTACTGATTTGGGTAAAACAAATATCAAACTCGATTTCTTTGTTTTTATTATTTCAAGGCGAGATCAATAATAGTGATGATTCGGGCGCTGTTGTTTTCCTAATTTATCAAAGTAGTGATCATGGTTTTTATCTCCACCAGCATGAGAATGCTCTGTTCCATCTTCATGAGTATGGGTTTGCATTAACAGTTTCTTGGCTATTATGTTGTCTACATTTATCAAGAGTCGGCTTACTTCTACTGCCGAATTGAGAATTTGATCTTTTGCAACCTGCAACTCTATTACTTCCCAGTTTAGCTCACCAATGCACCTATCGCCTGAATTTACCCCGATCCATCTAATTTTTCCTGAAACTGTCTTTCTTGATAACTGAGATCTTAGTTTGATCTCTGAATCCATCACATTTAAACCACAATTTCGAGCTAAAGTTAGAGGAATTTCTTCCAATGATTCAGCAAATTTTCTTAATACTATTTGTTCAGTTCCACCGGTTTTATTCGCTATCGCTCTTATATGGTGCGCTAATAGAGCTTCACATGAGCCGCCCCCTGGAACTATTGATGGTGATTGGATAAACCTCTTGATAAGTACAAGAGTACTCTGTAATGCTCGGTGGACTTCGTCCATTACCATTTTAGAACTTGCACGGATCAAAATCGTCACTGCCCTCGGGCTAGAACATCCTTCTACAAATATCATCATTTCATTGGCTATTCTTTTCTCACAAACACTTCCCGCACTCCCTAGATTATTTTTGATCTCCATATCTTCTAGATCTTTGGTAATTGTTCCACCTGTTGCTTTTTCCAACCAACTAAGATCATTTTCTTTTACTCTCCTTATTGACATTATCCCTGCATTGGATAAGAGCTCTTGTGCTGTTTTATCAATTCCTTTTCGGGAAATCACCACGTTTGCTCCACAATCAACAATTTGTTGTACTTTATTTCTTACCATGTCTTTCTCTGCATTGCGAAACAGCATCATTTGATTGGGGCTATTTACCGTAATTTGAGAATCAGTCCTAGTTATTTTTGATTCAAGCTCTTCATCTAGTAAAAGGATTCGTGCATTTTCAATCATTCTTGGCATAGCTTTATTATCTATTGATTTATCAATCACAATTCCGTCAATTAATTGACTTTCTATGAAGTTACCAATTTTTTCTTCAATCTTGATATCATCAATATCTAAACTATTTTTACTATTCGAATAAACTAAATCCACTGCTTTTACTATTATTTCTAAAATGTTTCTTAATTCTTCCTGATCAAGTGATGAGGAAATAATTTTTGTCCCCAAGCACGATTTAGCTATTTTTTCAATAATCGCTATATTTTTGTTGTCGACTTTAGTTGAGATGCTGTCAAGCAATTCTAGGGCATATTTTAACCCATTGTCAAATCCTGACGCAATGGCTGATGGAGAAATTCCAGTATCCATCATTTCTTCTGATTTTTCTAATAGGGTAGAAGCTAAGATGGCTGTTGTTAGAGTTCCATCACCTACTTCGTTATCAACTGTATTAGTAGCGTCGATCAGCACCTTAGCTGCAGGATGCTGGACATCGATTTTTCTCAAAAATGTGGCACCATCTTTAGTATAGGTTGATTCTCCAATTATATCGATGTAAATCTTTTCATTCCCTTGAGGACCGAACGTGCTTTGTATAATTGACTTTATTAATCTGGCGGCATGAATATTTAACTTCCTAACATTTTCGCCCGTGGTTCTGACGCTATCACGGTCGATAATATCAAGATTATTTGACATGAGTTGTTATTTCTCTAGATATTTATATATGGTAATATAAAAAATGTATTTTACAGAAAGTCCTATATTCCTCACGAATTATAAAAGTAGTTTACGTATTCTCTTTTTAGAGAGTATATGTAATTTCCACCTAATTGCAATACTCTTTTATAGTTATTAATTATAAATTCAATAATGCCAAAAGTATCAACAAAAGAAGAAATATCAGAAGCTTCAAAGAAAGCGGTGGATGCACTATTTGGTCCGAATGTAGAAAATTTTAAGATTCGCGAAATTTTTCCCTATTCAGCAGATCAGATTGTCGCACATAGCGAGCAATTAGACGCGACATCACAAACAAAGGATGGATGGGACATTCAGGTTACGTTTTTGTTAGAAGGGCTACAATATACTGTTGATCTAATTATTCATGAAAAGGATGGACAAGTAAGTTATTCCCGAGTCATCGATAAAATGATTCCCATCTAATTTTAGAATGTTATTTAAGAATATATTGTTAGCATTTGATGGATCAAAATCTTCATCAAAAGCATCTGAATATGCAATTTATTTAAGTAAAGTTGAAAACGCTTCGCTAACCTTCCTACACATTCTTGACAATATTAAGCAAGGGGGAGTCATAGGATTACGAGCACGTTATGGAGATACCAACTTGGTTGAAGGATATAAAAGAGCAAGGAAAAAAGATGCCGAGAAATGGATATTACCCATTCAAAAGAGAGCCATTGATCGGGGAGTTAGTACCGTAATTGCTATTATAGAAGATGAAAAAAATTCCAAGATCGAAACGATCGTTGAATTTATAGAGAAAAATGACATCGATCTCGTTGTAACTGGCTCAAGAGGATTATCCCAATTCAAACAAATGCTAGTAGGGAGTATAGCGTCCGGGATTATAAGTCACTCTAAATGTCCTGTATTAATAATCCGGTGATTTCATTTTGTTTTTTTTAGATAATTTAGAATTATTTCCTTTACCAAATCATTCACATCTAGGCCATTTTCTTTAGCTCTTTCTTCCAACTTCTTCCATAGATTTCGGTCCTTGTCTTTACCTGGATTAAAGACGAGTCTTATCGTTAGTAACCCTTTTGGAGCACCTCTTTTTATTCCCAAATCGAAAAGTTCTTCCTTTAGTTCTGTAGATGACATGTTTGCCAACTTATCTTGAATTTCAGAAGATTGTCTGGCCAGTTTAATACCCTCATAGAGCGTAACTTCTCCATTCTCTATTTTTTCTTGCAATTGTAAAGGAAGAGAGAGGATGCTTAACCATTCGCTAATTGTACTTTTTGGTAAGCCATATTTCTTAGAAACACCTGTGATCCCTGATTTTGTTGATTCCACTAGTTTCTTGACCATTCTTGCCTTTTGTAGTGGTGACAAATCCTTGCGTATTAAATTCTCAAATAGCGATGCAGCTTCGGCTTCTGGTCCCTTTAATTTTGTTATGACTGCTGGAATCTCCTTTTCTCCCTTGCTATGAAGGGACAAAAACCTTCTTCTGCCAATGAGTAATTTGTATCTCTTGGTATGATTGTCAAATCTGACCACTACAGGTTGAAGCAATTCAAATTTTGTCAAATGTTCCTTCATTAAATTATCGCTAGAGTCCTTTCCAAAGGAAAAATTCTTCCGAACATTTTCATCCGCTACATCTATTAACTCAACCGGAATATTCTTAATCTTCAATTCGTCAAGATAATTTGTCCTTTATACTATTAATTATTTTGCTCTTTTGAACATACATGCCTAGCCAATTTCATGAATCGTATACTACGCATCAATTTAATGCGATAATTCGTAAATTACGAGATTCTAAATAATACTTAAATCACTTGATTTTAATATCAAAGGATGCAAAGTTATCTAGAATCAAACACGAATTTTGAAAACTATGATGATACTTTATACAAAACTACATTTTTATCATACTTCATTTCTCTTTATATTTCTACAATAGAGCACAGAAATCGAAATCAAAGCATTACCGTAAATGAAATATATGATTTCATACAAGATCTTCACACCGAATTAGACTTCGAAATCCCTTCTCTTACCAAGCGAGACATTAGTTTTTGTTTTCACATTTTAGATAGAATAGGTGTGTGTACATGTTTAAAACAATAGCAAGTTTTATGGGTAAAACAAAGAAAATTGACAAGAGGAATAGAGATAGCACTCAATCAAAGCTAACGGATAAACAAACCTATTTAGAAGAACTCGTTAAGCATGGGGAATGGGAAGCTAGCAAGAATAAACTTGAAGATGCCCTCAAAACATTTGATTTTGTCATAAGAGAGGATCCAAAATGTGATATTGCGTATGGAGACAAAGCCTTGATACTTGAAAAAATGGGTAGATTGGATGAATCTCTGGACTTGTCATCAAAAGCTTTAGAAATAAATCCAAAAAATACTGTAGTTTGGCATAACAGAGGTTTGACGTTGGTCAAAAAGAAACTATATGATGACGCAATTATCTGCTTTGATAAGGCAATCTCGCTGGAGGTAAATTATGCTAAAGCTTGGTATAATAAAGGGCGTTGCTTGGAGATGCAAGAACAACCAGTAAATGCTCAAGTATGTTTGACACAGGCAAGAAAATTAGACCCTTTTTTATTCTCAAAAATTAAATTTAGATCTTAACGCTATTGATCTTATCAGTTCTTGGGTCATTTTATAAATTATTATTATTAATAAATACCCTTTTAATTAGTAAAGTTTAATTTATTGGATGATGGTAAATAGACATGAAAGAAATTAATGTTTACATCCGATCGAACGATCTATCCAAGATTACTGATATTCTATTGAAGCACAAAGCTGGTGTTACCTTTTTTGATATTCAGGGAACTGGCCGTACACCTCGCTCAACCACTGAGGTAATTCATTCCTACAACACTGGAAGAACTACCGTGCCAAAGTTTATAGGAAGAACACTCGTTCTCTCAATCGTGTCAGATACTTTGGCTCCCCAGTTAGTCAAAGAAATAATTGATAATTTTGACCTAAAAGAAGAACCTTATGGGGTTCTCTTTGTTAAAGATGTCACTGACGCCTATGAATTAGGAACTGTAGTGAAGGGGGATGAAGTATTAATATCAAAATGATGATTCTATCAATCAAATATGACCCGTTTGTCTTATTAAATTAAATCAACAGATGTAAGTCTTATTCAAATCTATTATTTTAGATTCTAAAAACTAAAAAACAATATCTAGTTATTTCCTATCATTCAATGTTGATTTCTCTTCCTTTAGCTCTGGGAATATCCTTTTTGTTAAAAGTTATTTCTAATATTCCATTGGTATAAGTAGATCTTGTCGTTTCTGTGTCTGCCTCAGGAGGAATATCTATCGTTTTTCTGTATTTTCTTTGGATGTCATTTGTATAAATCTCCAAAGTGTTGTCAGACAAGTTGAGTTTAATATCTTCTTTTTTAACACCCGGCATTTCTAATATTACTTTTATTTCTTTTTCTGCCAAGTTAACATCCGCAAGAGGCTCTCTTTCTCCTCTTATTCGTGGTTCTACTTCTCCATCAATGGTGTTTGCACTGCCGTTACCTTGTGAAAGTTTATTTCTTTTGACATTTCCAAACTCTCGGATAGTAGGTCTGCCATCTGGCCCAATTGTCATTGAATATCCAAAAACAATCGGTCCAATTTCTCTAACCTTGTTTCCGTCTTGTGTTTGATATTCTCTAACTAGCTCTTTAGGAGGGTTATATTTTACCTCATTGAATTGATTAAAAATTCTTTCCATTTCCTCCTGCATGAAATTGAATTCCTTAAAAAAGTTCATATTAAAGAAATTCATAAAATTTTTTCTATTATTCAAGCCTTGTTCAAAAAAGTTTCTATACCAGTCAAATGGGTTGA
>DATELO010000044.1:0-5490 GCA_035276505.1 Candidatus Nitrosocosmicus sp. | reverse complement strand
CAATCAAGGAATAGGTCAATCTCAATCCTCTCGTCAAAACTCACAATGTGTAGCAGGTGGCAGCTTGGGTAACTCTTGCAACAACATAAGCCTTCAAAACCAAGAGAATTCTGGCAACAACGCAGCAGCTCAGAATGGTGGAGATGACGACGACGATGGAAATCGCTCCAATCAAGGAATAGGTCAAAACCAAGATAATGAACAAAATGCACAGTGTGTATCAGGTGAAGATGCAATAGTGTCTTGTGACAATGTTAGTTTCCAAAACCAAATAAACAGTGGAAAGAATGCATTAGCACAAGATTAACATCTATCTTTTTTAATTCAATTTTATATAGAATCAATTAAATTACAAATATTTATTAAATTTACTGGGGAATCTTAAATTACTGAACAAAAATATTTTCTACCACAATTAGTTTTGATATCAAGCCTGCTAATATTCATTGTTTGAGAAAATTTTTATCATTCGGATTAGAAATATCCATCAATGATTGATGATACAAAAATAGATTTTTCTAGTTCTAATAAAATCGATAACAATTTTGATAGATATTATACATTAAACGGAGTTAGATATCGAATTCTTGTGTCAGGCAATCAGACCCAAAATAGCTATTCTCTTATAGAAGCTATCTTTCCACCTGGAGAAGAATCTGAAATTCCGTTGCATATTAGAAGTAGAGAATCAGTTGTAGTGTATGTTCTTGAGGGAGAATTCGTTTTTGTCTATGATAATGTAACTAAAAAAACAAATCAAGGAACGATTTTGAAATTCGATGTTAATCTACCACTTTACTATAAGAAACTTCATGACAATGATGAAGGAAAATTGTTGTTTTTATATATTCCTGCGGGATTTGAAAACTTTTTCAAAGACTTGGAAAGATTAAATGTTACTAATTTTAAGATGTTTAGTGATGGAGATCCAATCTTGTTACAATTATTAGAAAATAGCTATGGATGGAGATTTGTTTTTGATCAAAAATAAAAAATATTATGATAACAATGGATGAGATAAGAGCATTAGATTTAGACTTTTGTCAAAATATGTTGAGGCTTCTGAAATATCACTTTTGCAAATAGTATTATGAATATGACCCTAAATGGTAGATATCTATAATCAACATCCTGATACTGTAACTCGAGATACTTGAATACATCAGAAACAAAGAGGAAGATATATAATGCTTTTATGAAACAACTCAATATTAATTTCATATTTGACTTTGAATTTGGTAAAAGTTGGTTCTAAGGTGACGGTCATGGCCACTATTACTTCGCATAATTGACTACCATTGCCACAAAAATCAATAAATTCTTAACCACGAACAATAAATAATCAAGAATTCTAATATACATAATGCGAAACAATTTGTCGCTTTTTCTAACAATCAACTTGTCATTTACATTTTTGATATTTTTCACCGCGCATTTTCAGGTGTTTGCAACCGAATCAAACTTAAATAATAAGACAAATCTATATGTCGACTCAAAAAATAAATTTGAGTTATATTATCCATCTAACTGGGAGATAGCACCCAAAAATTCCACTTTTCCTTACTATGGAGAAACTACAGAAATAGTTTTTAAACCAAAGGGCGAAATTATAAGTCCATTAAATCAGATAGTCTTTAGTATTTCTATAAGTGATATTAGAGAATTACTAAAGAATAGTAATATCAGTTCATCCCTCTTTTTAGATGATATTGTGGCGGAGAGAGTTAATTCATTCAGCGATCCTTATTCAATATATGCCGGTTTAGATGTAAAATTGCTTGAAAATAATCAAACAAATATAGACGGCATTCTTTCAAGAGAATTAATTTTTTTGACTCAAGGATTGGGAACATTTGATATGGATATTTTTACTATTAATGAAGGACTATTGTATCATTTCGTATTCATGAGCCCTCAGTCGCAGGCATTGGAAGTTGCTTCGCAAATTCAACAGATGAAATCTTCTTTTAAATTCAAATAATGAAATTAGTATTAATATAATGCATTTGAACTATAACCTTGTCATTTTGTCAAATCGAGTCGTGCTTCCATGTTATACATCATTGACCTGACATCTCTTCACATGTAAGGTGGATTTATAGTCAGCATTAATTAATTTCGTCAAATCGAAATATTTTCACCACGATAGCGGGACTCTTTAATAAACTATTATGCGATTCTCATTTTAAATAATGATAATAGCTTTTATGTAACCTGAAGCTCCCTTTTTGTAGATGGAAAATAATAACAAAATTTCAACTCTTCATCTTCCTTTGGTTATTGCTGCCAGTGTGTTATCATTAATAGGCCCAATTTCTTTTTCTAACTCAAGCGATGTATTTGCTCAATCAGATACTATTAATAATAATACAACAGCGAATGTAAATTTACAACCTAATATCAGCGCCGAAAGTATTTTTAACACCAAAACAATGACATTGGGAAATAATGTAAAAAATCTTGTTATCCTTATTCCCAATGAAGGTCATCACGCAGCTGGTGAAGACAATGAAGCAAGATTCTTGGCTCAACACTTCGTACCAGAAAATGCTGTGATTAATGCAGGTACAACCGTACAATGGTTTAATGGAGACGCAGGTCACGAACGCACTATTGAAGTAAAGGATACTGATGGCAGTACCTCATTTTTCAACACTGGTGAAATAATTGATTCCCAAGCATCAAGCCACATTACTTTTAGTACTCCCGGTGTCTATGATTATGAAGCAGAAGGTGACCCAGGTGTAACAATGACTGGCTCCATAACAGTAGATAATATTCAATCACAAGTGACACCAACAAGCATAACTTCAAACTCTAGCAATATAGACACTGTTGGTATCTTGATGGTTCCAACACAAGATATTGATGAATATATTTCGCAGATAACTGATGCAGGAATTACTGTAGATAATACATATGATTTTAAAGACTTGAGAGGCGGACAAGAGGGAACTGGTGACACACAAACTTTGATTGTTTGGACCACAGGTGGAAAAGATTTAGCGGAATCGCTTTCATCATTAAGTGAACTTTCAGCTGATCTGCCCTACAGTTAACAACAACTATCTATTTTTGATCAAAATAATGTGCGGTTCTTGGTATTCTTGAGTAATACAAAATACGATCTTGATACGTATATGTATCGTTACTTGTTATTAATACTATACACACGGATGAACATTCCAGAAGACAACTTGAAAGAATCGGGAATTGATTCATTACAGAGCGGATCATTAATCAGTTGAGAATATGAATCATCTTATGCAAAAGCAAATCTTGTTACATTCTGTTGTAATGTTTGTTTAGATGACGAGATTGTATCGAGTATAAATATCTCATTGCTTGGAAATTCATATGATCGATTCTACAGTAGAATTATTACAAACTCTATTTCTAGCAAGATGACAAAAGTTCTTGAGAAATCCCTTGTTTCAAACATATAAAGAGACTAAAGAGGATGAACCGGAATTAGACTATCAAGAGGAAAAATACATCTTTGTTAACAACGCAGAAAATGACCTTACAAAATTACAATCAGATGACTTAATGGATTGCTTAATGGGCATAGGTTTGATAAGATTTCTCGAAGATGGCTGGCACATTAACATTTTACCAAAATAAGGATAATAATTAGACACATTCGTAGGGACATATCGATTGTGGAAGGATAAACAAAAAAGCCCAATCTACAGCCAATATTGGCAAGATATTTTTCCTAGTATTCCAAAATCATGAGATAAGATTGGTCTCCTTTTTTTTGTTGAATTACTGCAATATTTATTCATTCTTTTCAAATTATTAAAGATACAACTGCGAAGAATATTATAACATATACATCACATCAGATGAATTGGTTGGATAAGCATAAAGAATAGGATCATTTAGATCTTTTACTGTAAGACCTAATCTTATGGCTATTGAAAATATATTTATGACTTCCTCTGCATGAGGTCCTAAAAGATGAGCTCCCAAAATTCTATCACTTCCTTTCTCGATCAATACCTTAAATCCAGAATGAGTCTCTCCCACACGTCTAGAAGAATACCAGCTGGAGGTGTCTTTGTAATTGGTTCTAAATTGTAATCCTTGTTTTATTGCGTCCTTTTCGTTTAAACCCACTGATGCAATCGGTGGGATAGTAAAAACAACACTGGGCAGTCCATTATAATTGGACTTGCTGATATTTCCATTTAGTATATTATTTGATACTATACTACCATCATAGCTTGCTACTGGAGTCAAGGGTGCACCACCACTTGCCGCAACATCGCCTGCAGCATAAACAATGGGATTAGAAACACTTTGAAGATATTCATTCACCTTTATTCCTTCTATAGGGGTATATTCTATCCCCCCCGCCTTGAGATCGAGTTCTTCGACATTGGGAATTCGTCCGGCACCATGTACCACCATATCAGTTTTTATTGTTGAAGACGGATAATCGCTCGCATTAGATCCTAAACTTACAGAATAATTTACAACTAATTTGCCATCCGGTGTTAACTTGTCGATTCTTCCTACGTTCGTTTCTAAAAGGACATCAATACCAATATCCTTACTCTTTTGTATCAATAGATTAACAAGGTCTGAATCAAAGTGATTTAATGGTTGTTTACCACGATGTAAAATTGTAATTTTTTTGACTCCTGCGCGGGCGGCAATATGTGCAAACTCAAATGAAATATATCCACCACCAATGAATACTATACTCTCAGGTAATCGATGGCTTTTAATATCCATAAACTGATCACTTGTGATCACATTCTCTGAACCAAGGACACTTAAATTCATTGGTTTTGCTCCCGTTGCTATTACAATATGCTTACCTTTTAAAATATCATTAGATGAATTAGTATTCTTCTTCCCTGTACCCCCGTACTCTAGTTTGATTGTATCTTTATCAATAAATCTTGCTTTTCCATGAATAGGAATAATTCCTGCATTGATATAACTTTCCTCCCTCTCCTTTGGGAAGGGTTCAGTAAAGGTTTTCTTAAAGTTTATCAATTCATCCCACTTCATATAAACTCGATTGGTGACGCTTATCCCTTTATTTTCGTGTTTCTTGTTAGAATCAATAGTTTTTGCAGCTTCCACAAGAACCTTTTTTGGTTCACAACCACGTAAAGCACAAGTACCCCCAAATGGCATCGAATCAATAATGGTGACTTTTAAGCCTTTAGAACGACAATTTGATGCTATAGTGGTCCCAGCCGTTCCTGTTCCTATTACAACTAAATCATATATGGTTGTTTTGTCCAATGGTAATCAATACTAGATAAGTAAGTCAAATTATAAAAAGAAAAAGCCTTAACAAATTGTCTGATGACCGATATTAATATTATGCCTTCATCATACAATATATTTCTCACTGAATCATTCTAACTCTGTTGTCATCTATTCTAAAAATGCTGATAGTTTTTCTATCAAATATTTCATTTCTTCTTAATCAAGTATTAGAAACTTGCCGTAACTAGCTATCATAAG
>DATELO010000043.1:0-22452 GCA_035276505.1 Candidatus Nitrosocosmicus sp. | reverse complement strand
AACCAAGTTCAACTGACTCTATGGTACCAGTAAACCAACCAAGTTCAACTGACTCTATGGTACCAGTAAACCAACCAAGTTCAACTGACTCTATGGTACCAGTAAACCAACCAAGTTCAGCGGAGGACTCTAGCTCCACTGACAAGCCTTCAACCACTGATACTGACAGTATGGATTCAATAGCTCCACAAAGTGACAAGACCTCTTCCACTGACGACTCTAGCTCCACTGATATGCCTACGACTACAAGCAAGCCAGTTGATCTCGCAAAAAGTCCTGGAGTAACAAAGATTATTTCCCCAAGTAACACCAATCCCGAAGCCAGCGGGTAAAGCCGAGCAGTAGGTAATCTGAACTGAGGTGGGCTCCAACAAATGGAGCCCTTTTATATAATCAATCTCTAAATATCAGTCTGCATTGCCCAATCTGCTTCTATTATTTATATTTTGTAAATACTACTATTCATATCATGAAAATTATAAATGCCACCCGTGATTGTAAACCGTCTCTGTCCATGGATAAAATGAATTCATATTTAATCAAAATAAAATTCGATATGCATTTAGGAACGATCGACGAGAAAGAGAGTCCAAATGTATATCGTATATTGTTCGATTGCTATTGTGATTGTAATGAAGTTCCCCATGAAACCGGAGAAGAATTTAAAAAGGTGAACAATCCGATAAACAAGGAACACAATCATTTTTACATTCACAATTCTGATCTTAGATATTGGGCAGTCAAAGCCAAGAAACAACGGAATGCAAGCGAATTTATTTATAAGGATGTGCTTATAACTACCAAAATTATGTACACATGCTTTAGAGGCGTCAAGGATTCGATTATCAAGAAGAGAAGCCCAAATATGAATACGGTAAATAGCCTTCTTTTAGGGATCTATCAATCCTTTGTAATACCCCAGATGGGATTATAGGAGAGGCTTCTGAACTTGAGTAGTACGATCCCTTTCCTTATATTGAATTTTCTATATACAAAATATAATTCCAGTACATTTGTTTTCTCTAGTAGGAATCACGGAATAGTTGTGGCAAGATGTGTCCTGTTTATCGTGAGTTTGACCTGTATCAGTATGACCCAATTCTATGTAAGTGCGTATGCACAGGATGATGGACAAGATTCTCATACTCACAATCACACTGCATCTCTTTCTTCTGTTCCTGATGGCCTAAATAATACTGACAAAATTAAAGCTTCAGGTCATTTTGCTAATAATCAAATTAGTAATGGAGTGGTTACATGGATTCAGGGAGGTTTTTGGAGTTTCTCTGTTTTTACCCCACATACAGATCTTGATAAATCTATATCAAATAGTTATCAGGCTTACTTTGAAGCTAATTTTACTATGATAAAACCTGATGGGTCCCTTTCTCATGACCACGTTATTGATAATTTCATATCTGATAACGTTATATTTGCCGGCAACGATATTGTAATAACTGGATTGGCCGATATTCATTCCAGCAATAATTTGGAATACAGCAACGTTCCCATAACAATTCATCTAATGGGTAAACGAGTCCTAGGTCTTATGATAGACGTAAAAAGTACAGATGGTCATTTTTCCAGTTCAAATGAGCTTTTCGGAACTTTAATTAGCGGCTTAGGATTAAACCAGTCTGATTCTGAATCTGGTGGCCGTCACCATATGAATAATTCAATAGCATGAGTCCTTGAAAATCTATTGATCAACTGCTTGCCGTTCACAAGGATAGATGTCAAAACCAGAATGATGAGGATAGTAAAACCCTCGACACTAAAATTTTTTCAATAGTGATTAAAACTCGCTTAGAAACAAAATGTGTATGTGATAAGAAGTTATTAGCGCTAGCATTATCTATACTTCTTCATCGCTGTAGACAATTTTTGTTCTACATTCTGTGTTTTTAACACCATTTTCTCTATCGCTGATCGAGGTTAAGCCGTTTTTCATAAAACTATTGATTTTTTGGCTGATTTGATGACTTTCTTCATTTGAGATCTGAATATTTGGTTGGATACCAAAACTATAAAGATTTTCTCTAGAATGGTTATCTGTGATATTATTATTGATCTTTCTCAATAATTCTACTATCTCATAATTACTCATTGTACCTTTAATCATCACTTTGCCTAAAGCCAGATTGGGATGTCCTTGCTCATAGTAATCAGTTATTGTGACTGAATTCGATTTTAGGAAATTATCAACTTGGATCCTTGTACCAGTAAAGGTGATGGGAACTTCATGGGATAGGTCACCTATTGCCTGAGTTTGTAAGGTCTTTACCATTATTTCTTTCTCAAATGTTAATTTTTCATAATCACTAAAAGCTGAATCTATAAATTCATAGCATTGCCCATTAAGATTGACGTTTAGATGTTTTTCTGGATAGTAACTATAAGCAGCAAAAAACATAGTAATACCTCCAATAATACCTATCACTATACCCGGTATAATTATTGATTGAATGGTTACCAAATTTATCGAACCTAGTTGTATTGCGTGTAATACACATACCGTCTTTCTACTTCTTTATTATTTCCTGAATTGACTTCCCGTATTGCTTTTTCAAGACCCCTCAATGCATAATCTCTTAATGCGTTAGATTGTTTTATATCAGGATAGTACTCAAAAATGATTGATCTGAATGTATTCATGAATTCAACTACTTTGTTACGATAAATCCCAATTGAAGGATCCTTTACACCAGAGATTTTGAACCATGTAGTGGCACAAGGGGCTGCTAAAGACCTTGCTAAGTCTTCTATAACTCTATCCATTTCGAAATAATCCATAAATAATAATACGGCGGTAAAACTATTATTTACAGCGGAAAACTAGTAATGCTATTAATTTCCGATAGGGAAACTAAGATCAATAGCTTTAGGAGTGTTTATATATAATGACTTCCGATTCGGAAATGATTTATTATTCCAATATGTTTCTAAATACAGATCTATGATTGATGAAATCGAAAAAATAATTCTTAGTAATTTAGGTAAAAATGCGCGAATGTCTTCCATTGAAATTACGAGAATTTTACATGATCTGGATTATAAGATTACTGAACGTGCAGTTCGGTACAGAATAAAGAAATTAGAGAATGAAGGTATTATTTTGGGATATTCAACTATACTAAATCCTGTATACTCGAATGAAAAAGTTCACAAATTAGTATTTATCAAATTCAAAATCATTAAAAACACTACCAATTTGATAGATCGATTGACGAAATATTTAAATGAATCAACATTTTGTGTTTTTGCCTGCAAGATTCAGGGGGAATTCGATTTTGTCTGCTATATAGTCATGGATTCTACAGATCAATTTGATCTGGAAATTGATAATTTTATTTACCAATTTTCAGACTTGATTTCAGATTTTAGGTCTTTTGATTCTCGATTATTCAAGTTTAATCCCTATTTATCGTTTGATGACCATGACCTCGCAAATAAAAAACTTTCCATCCACAAAATCCTTAATTCTCTAAATAAAGAGGAAAATATTGCTAGGAAATTAGATATGATAGTCGAAAGCGTCGTAAAGTATTTTGACGCAGCTTTTGCAAGAATTTGGATTGTTGATGAAGATGAAAAATATTTGATTTTGAAATGTAGTGCTGGAATTTACACAAATTGTCACGGGGAATTTTCAAAAGTATCATTATATTCGGGCAAAATTGGTCATGTTCTAAGAACCAAAAAGCCCGCCATCTCTAATGATTTGTCGAACGATCCAAGGATCAAATATCCGAAATGGGCAAAAAAGACTAAATTAAGATCATTTGCCGGTTTTCCATTAATTTTTCAAAACAAGCCTATAGGTGTTCTTGCAATGTTTAGTGAAAAGAAGTTAAAGCCTGCGGATTTTGAACTTGTCGAAATTTTTTGCAATGATGTTTCTAGGCAATTGTCCATATTTCTAGAAGGTCAAAAATTTTTGTTTGCAAAAGATATTGAAGCAAAGAACAACTAGTGCCTAATTTACTCATCTGTTCTTTCGCTTAGCTGTCTTTTGGACTTTTTTCTTTATTTTTATCCGAATCGGCGTCGATATCATGTTTAAGTGATTCAGGACTCTGGTTTTCGCCCCTTTGTCCTAGTTTCAATCCCAATCTTATCAAATAGGGAGCCAAAAATGTCGAAATAAGAGTAATAGTCCCTACGATAGGTAATATGAAACTACTGACAACTCCTATATCAATACCTCCTTTTGCTACAATTAATGACATTTCTCCTCCTCTCGACGATGATAAGCCAATTCCAGTTTGCATAGCTGTTAGCTTACTGAATCCTTCATATCTGGAGGTCAAATAAACAATCGCAAATTTTACAATCGAAGTTATGCCTACTAGTAGGAGGGCCGGAATAATAAATACTGGAATAAGTGTAATGTCCATCAAAGCACCCACTGAAACGAAAAATAGAGCGACAAACATATCTCTTATGGGAGTCGTCAAAATACTCGTAACTGCATGTGATTTCGATTCAGCTATTAATACACCTGCAAAGAACGCACCAACCGCGACAGAAATACCAAGCAAATTAGAGAGATAGGCAAATCCGAAGGCCAAACCAAGCACCGCAACTACTAAAACATCACTTTGATTTGTCCTGGCTACAAAGTCAACAAGTCTTGGGATCGTTCTAGAGCCTATTATTAGCACTCCTGCTATAAAAACGACAGAAATACCAATTGGAATAACTATCTCTACTATTGAGATATTTCCAGTAACACTAGTTGAATGTAATAGTGCAAAAATGGATAAAATTATTATATCTTCAATTATCAAGATTCCAAGAGTCAAGTTTGAAGCTTCCTCTCTGAGGATTTTTAATTCTTCTAACACCTTCAAAATTACAACAGTACTTGAAACAGAGAGGGCTACTGCTAGAAAGAGGCTATCCATAAATGAAAATCCCAACACTTGGCCCACAAAAAATCCTGCAATTAACGTACCAATCTGTTCTGCAACTGTAATAACGGTAGCTTTTTTGCCGATCTTTTTTAGATTTCTGATGGGAAATTCCATCCCGACTGTAAACAAAAGTAAAATTATTCCCATTTCAGCAAACAAATTTAATACCTCAATGTTACTAATGAAACTAAAAGGGGGAGTATGTGGCCCTATAATTATACCTGCCCCGATATACCCAAGAATAAGTGGCTGTTTTAATTTATATGAAACAATTGTCATGAAAGCAGCGATTATCATAATAGTCGCAAAATCTTGTAAAATTTGAGTTATTTCTATTGCCACAACAAAAATAAATGTATATATTATTTAAATAATTGTAATAGTTCCTAATAGTTTCCTCTTTTATGATTGATTGTTTTTATCAATTATTGGAATCGAGATTAACCATAGGATTGAGAACTTGATACGATTGCTCGTACTAGCCATACTAGTTACCTCAATAAAATACATCTCGTTAGAAAGATATATATATTGTAATAAACATTACATAATGTTGAAATAAAAACAATGAGTAATAGAGATATATTTCCATTTGATTGGTCGCATAATTTCTTTACAAGGTCAAGGAGTGGCAATAGAAGAGGTTTATTTGAGAGAGATTTCTTTGGATTTGACGATATAGAAAATGAGATGAATAGGGTATTAGATCTATATAATAACATTCAGGCCAATATACCGAAGGAATTAGTTCGGGAATATCAGACAGAGAATGGAGACACCGTGAAAGAAGTAGGACCAATTGTGTATGGATACTCAATGAAGATAGGGCCAGATGGCAAACCACGGGTTAGAGAGTTTGGAAATGTAAGAACATTAGCAAATAATAATCAAGAAGGAGGAGAAAATTTCCGTCTCGGTCCCAAAATAACAACTGAGAGAGAACCCCTGGCTGATGTAAACTCAACAGATAAAGAGGTAAAGGTTATACTTGAAATTCCTGGAGTCAAGAAAGAGGATATCAAGATAAGCGCAAATGAGACATCAGTACAAGTCAATGCCAGTGATTCTCAAAGAAAATATCATAAAACAATTGAATTACCTTATGATATTGACATCAATACCGCAAAATCAACTTACAACAACGGTATATTAGAAGTAACTTTTGGAAGACGCAATGATAAGCGAGCAAAAGGCAAAGAGATTAAGATAGATTAATCAATCAATTTTCTCTTGACTCCTTATCTTTTGCGGTTTTTTGTTCCTGGGTACCCCTAATTTCATATTACGATAACGTTTTTGAAAAAAATCAATTAATTCATATCAAAGAATATGAAGTCATTAACAGGCGGTCAAAGACCAAAGATCAGTATATAACTTTCGATACAATCCAACTTATCTCTCTTATTTGAAATATATAATATTCTTGTGAATAAAGAATTTTTAATGTATAAAAGGGATAAATTTTTCTTATAGTCCGCTCAAACCAAGATCGTATGGAAAGTGACGAAGACCTCGATCAAATAATAGAGAGACATGAAGAAGAGGAAAGTCAACAGCGAGAAAAATTGGAAGAGGAAGAGTAAAATCAAGGCCTAAATGGTTATCACATGTAAATATTTTTTGGTGTAGATGGCAACTGCTTTTGATGCTATTAATGATTATTGTATGCTATTAGTCGAACCTTGCAGATAAATTGTTTAGTTTTTCCAACTGTCATACATCTAATAAGAAATCCTAGTATTCTCCAATATCAGTATGTGATCAAATTTTGACGGATCAAAATTAGGAAAATAGAAAATGTGTCAATAACAAATGTATTTATGGAATCTTTTCTCCCTCTGCAGTTATAATATAATGGTCAACGTTGTTTGCACTTACAAAAAAGTAAAAGTCACGTTCATAACCTGGCTTAAAGGTCGATGACGCCGGAGTTATAAACCTACTAGTTTCAGAGACCGTACTATTGTTAGCATCAAATAATTGGACAAGTACTTTAACGTCCCTTGTATCAAAAGTTGAATTATTGATCGCAGTTCCTTTTACATATATGAGACCAGTAGGGCTTTCGCCGATCTCAATGTCCATGAGTTCAAGATTCATTATAGTGCTTGACAACGAGTTTATCGTTCCTTGTTCTTGTGCAAAAGAAGCACTAATCGATATACTTGTTCCGATTATAATACCTGAGATCATAAATGACATTATAAAGAAAAAATAATTATCGACATTCATATTCTATTCTATGATATTATTTCTATATTACCCTAGATATGGATTATTGTATCTAAACGACTACATGGATGTGAACTCTGCCTGTAGCAGTACCTAAAATTATAACTCTTTGAGATGGTTAGGCGTTAGGTTCTTCTTCTACTTCAATAATTTGATCATCGGGATATTTCACAACTTTGATGTTACAATGTTTGCATTCATAATAATTGATGTCATGCCTGTGACTGATCGAACCATTGATCCAAATCATCATGTTTCCGCACCTCAAACAAGACATAGTCATGTCTCTCTGGAAGACTTTTAGATATTAAATTCTTTTGTATGTTAGTTAGGAAAATTCCTAGAGGATCCACTAGTTCTTTTCCGAAGTTGCCAAGTATTCTCACCCGCCTTGATTGTAGGGGATCGTTTATATAATAAATATAATTGTTAAAATCATGAGTCTTTACCCAGAGATAAAAGCGAGAGGTGTCGAACAAACTCCAAAATTGGCTATGGTAATTCTTGCAGCTATAGCAATTATCAGTGTATATGTGGTAGGTTATGATCAAGGTCAGTTATTTAGCCTAGTACAAGGAAATGGAGCATACGAGAATATGTTCCTACATGAATTCACACATGATATTAGACATGCAGCAGGATTTCCTTGTCATTAATACTAATATAATAATTAGATAACATATCACCATGAAAATAATTTCATAACCATATCAACTTTTTCTCGGTTACTCTAATAATTTTATATTGTATTACTCATATAGCAAAAAAGATCCGACACACTGCTTTATTTTCTTATTTTCGTATTTTTTGCTTCCATCATCACGCTTATCATATTAATCCTAATTGATTAGTCTTTGTAAAATTTATATTAAAATTGAATATGATAGAGATCGTAATCATGGGTAAAAAAATCAATGTCGCAATAGCTGGTGTAGGCAATTGTGCTTCTGCTCTTATTCAGGGAATACAATATTATAACTCCGATTCCTCTCAAAAGGATTCTATTGGTCTTACATCACTGAACCTCGGTGGATATGAACCAAGCGACATTAATTTTGTTGCTGCTTTCGATGTAGCTGAATCCAAGGTCGGAAGGGATTTGTCGGAAGCAATATTTTCTCCTCCTAATAATGCCTTACAAATTGTTGATGTTCCTTCATTTGGGATAAAAGTTCAAAAAGGTAATGTGCTTGATGGAGCTGGTACTCACTTTTCGGAAGTAGTCAAACTGTCGACTGATTTAGATGTAAACGTTAAAGAAGTCCTTAAGGATACAAAAACTGACATTTTAATCAACTATTTACCCGTTGGAAGTAGAGAAGCTAGTCGGTATTATGCTGAAAATTGCTTGGAAGCAGGTGTTTGCTTCATAAATGCAATTCCTGTTTTTATATCTTCTAATTCTGATTGGCATGAACGATTTATTGAGAAAAATATCCCTTGTGCGGGTGACGATGTAATGAGCCAATTAGGGGCAACGGTCGTTCATAAAACTTTGGCAAAATTATGGGTTGACCGTGGGGTGACAGTGGATGAAACATATCAATTGAACATAGGGGGAGACATGGATTTTTACAATATGTTAGATGAAGATCGCTTGGAAGATAAACGTGTTAGTAAGACTTCTGCTGTCAAAGCAATGATCCCTTATGAGGTACCTATGAGGATAGGCCCTTCTGATTACGTGAATTTTTTACAAAACGACAAAGTTTGTTATATCTACATGAAGGGAAGATTTTTTGGAAAAGTTCCACTGGAAATGGATTTAAAACTTCGTGTACCGGATGCTTATAACAGTTCCGGTGTGATGATTGATGCCATAAGGGGAGCTAAAATTGCTCTAGATAGAGGTATCTCTGGTCCTTTAGAAAGCATATCTGCCTACTGTTTTAAGCACCCACCAGTGCAAATGTCATATTCTGAAGCCAAAACCAACTTTATTGAGTTTGTAGATGGAAAAAGGGATCGTTAGAGTTTTAATCAAGAATAGTATCTATTCTGATTTTGTTTAACGATGCTTTTTTGACCTACTTCAAAGTGTAGGTTGGTTTTGCAAGATCTGTTATATCAATCCAGCATTTTGCAATGTTATCAAAGCATGAAATACAATTTACCAATGTAATAGAATATGTTTCGTCAATGGTTTCATGCTGGTTAACCGCTATGTTCTTTTTGAGGTCCGATATACTATGTTTAAAATCCTCGTAATTTTCTATGACTTTGAATGCCTTATCTCTGCTTGTACTTATGAATGCCTCTATGGCATAATATTGCATCTCTTCTAAAGAATAGCCTATTTTTTTGATCAATAAGGATATTTCATTGGCCACCTTAAAACTAGACAAGTAAGTAACCAATTCTGCTATCAAATCCCCGGCGGTTTCTAAATAGTTAGCAGCTATTCTATAATCAAGCATGTCTATATTAGTCAGATTCAAATTACTTGCAAGTTTTTTATTCATTATTGCTGTTCGTATGACTCTAACAAGTAGAAAATACTGTCTATCAATCTCATCATCTCTGCTAGCAATCTTGTTTTCCAAATCACTGCTAAAGTCCCCGTTTAAGGAATGAATAGTTTCTCTAAACATTCCTTGAATAATCGAATTCATCATGCCTAGAATCTTTTGTATGTTTAGTGTCTTTGCGTCGATCAAGAATTGAAAGCTTATATTAAAACTATTTTCATCTACAATTTCTAATCCTATTAATTTTCTAGTTGCCTTTTTTATTGTCTCACTATTTTCAAATGAAATTTGATTTTTAGAGTGAACATTTATACTATTATATCCTAACAAGTATGCTCCAAAAATTTTGTTCAAAATAATTTTTATGATTTTTTCATTCTGATCTGCACGCTCATACGAACTCCCCATATGGTGTTGATTTTCTGATTCATCATCTAGTTCAAAGACAATCTTGATTTCCTCTTCTTGATAGTTATTGTAAACAGATACTGTATTGTCAATATTAGTCTCTACTGTTACGGTATTGCCCTTAGAGAGTGTATTTTTCTTGACCCATTCGTTTGGCAGTGAAATCAAGACACTGCTCCCAATTTGTTGTAATATCCTAGTATAAATCGTCATGATTATTTTATATTAGTATAAATAAATTATACTATATTTTTATATTTGCTATCTAATTATGCACTATTATAGTGGTTATAGTCTCGCAGGTTCCAATTGCAATTTCAAAGGCATACAGTCCAGGTCATATTACTGGATTTTTCTCGACTCAAGAGCAGGGTGATGTTCAAATGGATTTCAATTTTCAAGGATCTTTGGGAGCAGGGTTTAGTATTAACCGAGGAATAACCTCTACAGTAAGAGTTTTTCAGTCCTCAAATAAGAATTATGAAATAAAATTAAATGGCTTTTCAGATTGCGAATTAAAAGTTTCAAAGTTTGTCACAGAATATTACATGAGGCTCATCCAAAATCCTGTGTTGATATCGATCGATCATGAGTCCAATTTACCTATTGGATATGGATTGGGATCAAGTGGATCTGCAGCTCTGAGTTTATCATATGCACTAAACGATGCTCTTGGTACTAACCTTTCGAAACTTCAATCAGCTCAGATTGCTCATCAAGCTGACATAGTTTGCAATACGGGGAGAGGCACAGTTGTATCTGAATATGTTGGTGGGCTTGAACTAAGGCTAAGTATTGGTGGTCCTGGTATCTGCAAGATCGAAAAAACTGAATTACCCTCTCAATGGTGTGCTGTGATACTTTGCTTAGAACCTATAAAAACAGAACTATTTCTTTCAAAGTATCTAAACGGAAGTAAATATCAAGTCCTAAACGAAGTGGGAAAACAGATGTTATTTCAATTACGTCAAGCAAAGAGTGTAGATAAGTTCATGAATCTTTCTTACGAATTTGCACACCAATGCAGGTTAACAGAAGGAAGATGTAAGGAGCCTCTTAAGCACCTCCAATCTGAGGGTTTCAAGTCTAGTATAGCCTTATTTGGACATACCTTGTTTACTTTGATACAAAAAAATAACTTACACCAAATCATTGATATTTTGAAACGATATGGTGGCAAATTGATTGTATGTGGGATTGATAACTTAGGCGCTAGATTGTTAAAGGATGTTGGATGAGTAAACTTGACAAGAGAGATAACTATTCCTACAACACACCCCAGGTTTGTTTCATTGATGGCTCGGGAAAAAATAGTCGAAGGTTACAAGAATGGATTAGTGGCGTTGGAAGGTTTGATTGCACATGGCAGGGGTGAGTGCTTTGATTATTTGATTGGAGAGCAATCTATCAAATCAGCCAAATCGGCTACTGAAGCTGCAGCCGCTCAATTATTGATTTCTAATTACCCCATAATATCTATAAACGGAAACGTGGCTGCGTTATGTTCGGATTTGCTTTGTGCATTGCATCGTACAATTAAAAAGTCAATGTTAGAAATCAACCTATTTTATTATTCAAAAGAGCGTGAATCAAAGATTTATAATGAGCTTGCAAAGTATGGTGTTTCCAACGTTTTGGGGATAAATCCGGAGAACTTGGTGAAAATACCAGAAATGGAAAGCAATAGAAGGTTAGTTGATAGTGATGGAATATTTAGGGCTGACACAGTTTTTGTGCCACTTGAGGACGGTGATAGAACTTTGGCCCTAAAAAAAATGCACAAAAAAGTCATAACAGTTGATTTAAATCCCCTTTCAAGAACATCTTTAGCCGCAGATATTACCATAGTTGACAATATTACTAGGGTTATTCCTTTACTTATTGACCGAATTCAGTATCATGAGAAAAACTCTACGAGACGTGAGCTTCAGAGAATTATCAAAAGCTATGATAATAAAAAAGGCTTACAAGATGCCTTACTGACAATGAACAAGGATAGGGCGAATAGCATCCAATGAACTTATTTTTCTTTGATAGTACTCTAGATTATTCAATGATAAATTTAGTGCAAATATTAGAATGAGTCTCAGCATTCGCGATATACAAGAGAAAAAAACTAAATCAGAGAAAATCACTGTCCTAACTGCATACGACCTGACTAGTGCAAAAATTTGTGATAAAGCAGGTATAGATATTGCTTTGGTGGGAGATAGTGCCGGCATGGTTATGATGGGGTATCCTAATACTATATCTGTTACCATGGAAGAGATGATAGTTTTTTGCCGTAGTGTAGTTAATGGATCAAAAAATTCCCTAATTGTCGCAGACATGCCTTTTGGCTCATATCAGTTTGATTCCGCACTGGCGGTTGCAAATGCAGTTAAACTGATAAAGTTGGGCTGTCACGCAGTAAAAATCGAAGGCGGAATGGAGGTGTTACCCTTGATTCGTGAATTGACGAACTTTGGCATCCCGGTAATGGGTCATATTGGATTAAAACCACAGACAACCATTCTTTGGCAAGGTTATAGAGTACAGGGAAAAACTTTTGATTCGGCAAAAGAACTGTATAATCAAGCTATTGAAATAGAAAGGGCCGGCGCATTTAGCCTAGTGCTGGAATTGGTTACAAAAGAAGTATCATACGAGATTTCAAGAATGCTAGCGATTCCAACAATTGGAATTGGTTCTGGATCTGGATGTGATGGCCAGGTTTTAGTTTATCATGATCTTCTAGGATTATTTGATAACTTTAAACCAAAATTTGTAAAAAGATATGTAGAATCTTTTTTATTAAACTTAGAAGCAGTTAAAACATATAAAGCGGAGATAAAGTCAGGCGTTTTTCCCGGCGAAGAACATTCGTTTTCGATGCCTACAGAGGAATCAATAAGGTTTACAAATTATCTTTCCACTTTAAGGAATCATAATATTCCCAACAAAAATGAAAAACAAAAAGGGCAAAAATAACATGGATAGCGAAAAGTTAAACACAAAGGCCTTCAATAGAAGTACCTGGCCCAATGTTTCTGCTTGCCATCCATCAAAGGATATCAAGGGAACTTTAGGACGAGAGTTGGATGATAAAAAAGTGGTGGTTTGTGTAACAGCCAGTGTTGCATGCTACAAGGCTATCGATCTCATCCGCACTTTTGTAAGACATGGTGCTGATGTTTACGTGGTAATGTCAAAAACTGTTGAAAAATTTATGAGCAGGGACTATTTTCTATGGGCTAGTGGTAACGAAGTTATTAACGAACTGTCCGGTGAATTAGAACATGTAAGAGTGGCAAATTACAATACATCTGATTTGATTGTGGTTTATCCTTGTACAGCTAATACAATAGGCAAGTTTGCAAATGGAATTGACGATACTCCTGTAACCTCAGTTTTGTCAATAGCTCTAGGATCATCAATTCCAATAATTATAGCACCTGCAATGCATGAGGCAATGTACCATAATGCAATAATAAAGTCAAACATTCAGAAATTAGAGACATTAGGTGTAAAATTTTCTACGCCAGTTTTAGAGGAAGACAAGGCCAAAGTGACCCCAGTAGATCTTGTGATCTCACAAAGTATCTCATTTATCACTTCTCCTGTTCCAGTTGTTCCTCATATACACTCACAGACTGAGTCCAGCTGGAATTTTTTTTGTAAGAATGACACGGCCGTTCTTTCTGATCTCGAGGAAAAAAAGTTATTGTCATTCTTTGCAAAAAAGAGGATCTTAATTTCTGTCGGCAGCACGATAGAATATATCGACCCCATTAGGATTATTTCTAATACCAGCTCGGGTAAAATGGGCTATTCCCTAGTAAACCAAGCTCTCAAGCATGGTATGGATGTTACTGTAGTAAAAGGTATGACTCTGATCGATGAAAGCTTTAGTAAATTCTTTGAACAAACCGCAAGTCGTCCTCAGATAATTGAAACTCAAACCACAGAACAGATGGCCCAAGCTATTACGAGTGAACTAAATAACAAGCAATATGACATTGTCATTTTGGCGGCTGCCGTTTCAGATTTTAGACCTAGTCTAGTTTCTGATAAAAAAATTCCGACCGATAGCAACTCGATTGACCTGAAGCTGCTACCGACTATAAAAATTGTAGACAAAATAAAACATATCCAAAGGGATACCTTTCTTGTTGCATTCAAGGCAGAGTATAAGGTTGATTATCACAATCTATTAACCAAATCATGGCAGAAATTGGTTCAGTCTAGAGCAGACTTGATAATTGCCAATGATGTGGGCTCAAGTAAACCTGTTATTGGATCTGACTCTAATAAAATACTGACGTTGGATAGAGAACGTAACTACTATGATTTTCCGCATCAAGGAAAGAATAAAGTAGCAGAAAATATTTTTAAATTAGTATATCTGAAACTTTATAGAAACAAACTTCAGAAATAGACTTGAATTATACTAATAGCAGTCAGCCTGCTATTGTTATTTCGTTTCCTTCCAAGAATGGGAAAGTGGGCAAAACACCGTTTCGCAATAAAATTATATAAAGATCTCAAAACTAAAACAATTATTTGTCTTTAAGCAAACTGCTAAACCGTGAAAATAATATTTTAGTAATGCCTGGCGTCTATGATGCTCTAACGGCAAAGATTGCAGAACATGTGGGATTTGAAGCTATTTTTCAGACTGGTTATGGAACCTCTGCGTCAATGCTAGCTCTACCTGATTTCGGATTTTTGAGCATTACAGAGACAGTAGAGACTGCTCGTAGAATAACTAGAGCAGTAGATATCCCTCTAATCGTAGACGTAGATACAGGTTATGGCAATCCATTGACTGTTGCAAAACTTGTAAACGATCTACAAAGAATTGGCGTTTCTGGAATATTTCTTGAGGATCAAGTATGGCCTAAACGATGCGGTCACATGAAAGGGAAGGAAGTCATCGATTCAAGTGAATATGTGCAAAAGCTCAAATCTGCTATTGATTCAAAGAAAATGGATTCAGATTTTTTGATTGTGGCAAGGACGGATGCCGCTGCTCCTCTGGGTCTTGATGAGGCCATAAGACGAGGAAAATTATACAAGCAGATGGGTGCCGACATTGTGTTTGTTGAAGCTCCTCATTCTATTGAAGATATGAAAAAGGTTTCCGAACAAATAGATGCTCCATTGGTTGCCAACATGATAGAGGAGGGAGTTACTCCAAACCTAACTTCTGCAGAACTATTGGAATTAGGTTATAAAATTGCGTTATTTCCACTTTCAGGACTATATTCTTCTACGTATGCGATTTATAATACTTTTGATACCTTAAAACGAACCGGTACTACAAAATCAATAAAGGAGAAAATGATGAAATTCAAAGAATTCAATGAGCTGGTTGAACTCGACAAATACATGAAAATGGAAAATAGATATGCTTGAATATTTCCAATGGGGTTATCAAAGATGTTTGAATTTTTAATTGAATAAGTTTCTTTTATTTTCTACCATAGCCGTTTTTTCTATCGGCTGTGCAATTCGTGCTGTTCCTACATATTTGAATTATCCATATCCAATTGGATATGACTCTATTAATTATTATTTACCTTTTTTATATAACCTCTCTGAAAATGGGATTACCTGGACAACTTCTTACCCCGTCTATTTATTAGTAGTGTCCCACTTTTCCAAATTATTTTTTATAGATCCATATACCTCCTTCAATTTTATTAATATCATCTTGTATGGAATTTTGGGCATTTCTATTCTCTTCATATTTGCCCGGTTGCTAAAAATTTCTCTACTTCAAAGTATATTGTTTAGTGTTTTCGTTTTAGTTCAGCTGAGTAGTTTACGCATATCATGGGATCTGTACAGAGATCTTCTGTCCTTGATCTTTCTCAATTTTTGCTTGTTATTGATTAACACAATTTCTAAAAATTTCAAAAATAGTTATCAACTAGTATTATCATACGCTTCGATTTTTTGTCTGTTATTGATCACCGTGTTTTCTGATCGTATGATTTCGGTTCTCCTGCTAGTTACAACATTCGTAGTTGCAATTTTATTCAGAAACAAGTATTTGTTATTGGTAACTTCATCATTTATTGTTTTATTCATTGTATATTTCATTAATTTTGATGGCATCTCAGTCTTCTCCATGAAATCAGATCTTATACAAACTCTTGTTGATCCAGTGTATGATATAGATTCTTACTCTATTGTAAACATCCTTACACTTTTTGTTTCGTTGTATGGGGTTCTTATTCCGTTATTCCTATACGGCTTTTTAAAAAATAGGTCTGAATTCTTGATTTTAAAAGTCCCAACTACAATTGCCTTAGTTTGTTCCTTTAGTTGGGTTGTAGTTCCCAATTATGAGTACTTAGTGCCGGAGCGCTGGGTTATAGTATCTGGCATTTTTATCTCAATCTTCGCTGTTTATGGCTTCGCTCTAGTAAATGCATCAATAAAATCAAAAAAATTAAGGATGATTTCTTTTGCAGTATTTTTTTCTATTTTCATTATTTACGGCTTAATTTTTACGATATCTCCACATGGAATAATTGTTACAATACCTGGATATTTTCATGATCTCACACAATTTGTTATGCCGGTTTCAATGTCTATGAATTCACTTGACATAAATCAAAATAAAGACCTCGTTCATGTAATTGAATGGATAAATGAAAACATAACTGAAAATTCAGTCGTTATCGGATCAATCCATTGGAGAGGATGGTTCTCTCTTTTTTTGGATTCATCTCATGACTTTAAATACGAAGAAAATATTATAAATATCTCTAACTTGAAAAATAATTCACTTTTTAGAACCGATAGTTCTGGACTATGTAATATTAATACAAGTAGTAAGGATTCGAAATGGTCTCCTACAATACTTGTCTCAAATAGTGAAAAGGTCTTGAAAAGTCTTTCGACATTTCAGGTCTATGGATTAAAACAGTTTAATGTATTTGATATTAGTAAAATACTTTGCGAGCATTGATAATGTTATTTAGCAGCATTTGCTATTTTATTCTAAGAATAGACTTTATCTTATTAATCTGATTCTGTTTAAGATACTTTCTGATTTCTTCGGGATACATGCTGTCGTAACCTGTTTCTTTAGGTTTGTAGAAAATGTAATGATAAACCATATACAATGCACCTACTCTTCCAATTGGCTTACCACTCAGAAAATACTTAAAAAATCTTCCAAATGCAAATAATGGATGATACCCAAGTGTTCTCATACTTGCACCAAATTCATAAAAGTGGTGATCCTGGCCTAGTTGGCGTGTATGTTCAAATCTGGCTTCCCTAAGTATTGTATATCCCATTTTTGTTTTTAGTGCTGTAATTAATATGACCGATTCATATCCCATTTTTTCTGGATAAAGATAATGAGCATTGTCAAAAAAGGAATTTCGAACAAACCTGCCCGCCCCATGGGGTTTTTCGTACCTATTCTCATCATAGCGTCCAGAAACAACTGCTAGATTTTGGTTGTTGTCCATCAATGAAATAATCTTTTCTGCATAATCAGGTTCATAAATGGTATCATCTGTTCCTATCATGTGATAATCTGTGGATTTTAGATTATGTTCTCTTGAATATTTTATTGCTGCATTCCAATTTTTAACAATTCGGGTAACGTCATATCCCATATCTGGATTTGTTATGATAAATAAATTCTGTAGTTCTTTGGTCATCCGTTTTAGTATGTCTGGAGTCCTGTCAGTTGATCCATCGTCAATTGTTATAATAAATTCGGGTTTTATAGTTTGATTATGTAATGATAGAATTGCCTTTTCTATAGTCCTTTCTGAATTCCTGCTCGTAACAATTACATAATAATTACCCATGTATTAAAAAAAATTAGTAAAGATATAAGGTTTTTGCGATATACTAGTAGCTAGACTCCAATTCATATCTATTGAGATTGTCCTTGCCAAATCCAATTGACAATTTTATTATTAAGCTTGTTTGTATGCTTCAAAGATATTACTTTCATAATTTTCCCATAATAAATTACTACGTGCAAATTCGTATGTTTTTACACGTTTTGAAAATAGTTCCTCTGAATTAGAAAGCAAATTCTTAACTTTTTCTACCATCTCTGGATAATCATTAAATCCTACTACGTTATCCAACATGGTATCGAATATCGGTTGCAATGAATTTGTACTAAATACGACCAAACCTGCGTGAGCATATTCAAATGCTTTGTTTGGACTACAATACGGATGAAAAGGATGTTTCTTCCAAGGAATAAAACCGATGCTATTTTTTGACATCTCACTAATCATGTCCGTTCTGTCCATGAAACCATGATATCTTACAAATTCAGTATCTGAAGCAGTCCAGCCAATTACATTTAGTTTGCCCAATTTTCCATTTACAAACAAGTCAAGAAATCCGTCAATGTTTTTAATTGGAGTTTGATAGCCTTTGTAGGGAGATGTTCCTGCATACACTGAAGACAAATCATCATGATTCCTTGGAGGCACAATTTTTTCAATTTCGCTCCTCAAAGGAAAGTTAGGCAGTAAAAAAATCCTATTTGAAAGGCGAGACAGTTCTAACTTGATTGATGAGGATGGTACTAAAGATGGGAATTTAGAAGATATTTCTAGTTCCCAATTTATCCACATTTTTCTCTTGTTTTTTTTAATTTGATTACCAAACGTTGTGATATTACGTCTTATTTTTTCCATAATGTCAGTATCATAGAAGTTAATCTCTGTACTGCTTTCATATTGACTTACCAAAAATTTTGACCAATATTCATGGTTATCATAGACTATAGGATACTTATCGATCTCTTTAGCCATCTTTGCTGAAAAAATATTATGGGCATGAATAATGTCAGGTTTTACTTCATCGATGATTTTTTTCATTTGTTTCTTAAGGATATGCCATTGGTAAGGCAACCTATACCGAGCCTTTGGATTCCAGTTTAGATTAAAGACCTGTGAAAAAATATTTCTTTTATAGTTAGAATTGGGTTTTAATCCTGCAAAATACACCTCATATCCCCTGTTTTTTGAACTAATGGCAGCTTTTTCAATTCTCCAGTCCGGCAGAGAACTATCTGACAAATGCAATATATTAAAACCCAAATAACAAATTGGTCATTACGAGAAATTTATAAGTGTTAACAAACTATTGTGTTTATTCAACCATAAATATTCATAAGAGCCTGTATATTCATAGTTTAGTCTTATTTGAATATTCTTCATGTCTGGGATCAGTCCGGGGTAGCTTGTATTTTATCTAAATATCAAAATAAATTGGGTCACAATGCTAAAGTTGTAAGAAGACTAAATTACGATCCTTACGGTATATATGAGTTTTACAAAGATCTTGTTGAATTTGTTAATGAACATGATTACTTGGAATTCTGCCTTAAGCATGCAAGGAAAGCAGACGTCGTACATATTCACAGTCGTACTGATGTGTTGTTTTATCTGAGAAAGAAATTAGAAAAGAAGCCAAAAATTTTAATGCATTTTCACGGATCAGATTTGAGAGGGATCAAACGAAACTACTCTCATCAAAAGATTATTTCTATTCCAAAATTGTTTCTTAAGAATCTTAATTCTAAGCGGATCAGGGAAAGGAATAACCTGATGGCAGAAAAATATGCGGATAAGATCCTTCTTTCCACTCCTGATCTAAGGGATGAGATAAAGTATGCAGATCCGGTTATTCTGTATAACCCTGTAGATACCGACCACTTCTGCATTTCTAAAAAACAAATACCCAATGTTGAAAATTCTTATTTTACTTTCAGCACAGAAGCAACCTCAAACACAAATTGGATTGTGAAGTATTGTAAGCAGTTCGGAATAGATAATCTGCAGATTATCGATCGTACAAAATATCCAATCACATATAAAGAAATGCCGAATTTTCTTAAAAGTTTCAATACATATGTAGATATACGATACGTAAATGATACCTTACTCAAAAATTTTAGTAAAACTGCGCTTGAGTCCTTAGCATGTGGACTGAAAGTGATTGATTATGAACTAAAAACATGGAATATTTTGCCGGACGCGAATGAGCCAACAAACGTGGTAAAAAAAGTGATGGGGATCTATGAAGAAATCTCCTAATTTTAAAATAGATATGACTGCAAGTTATAGCGAGGTGAATGAAAATGCGAATATTGCACCTTTCAGATAGTTCTCTGCCGGACTGGAGAATTGAAAAAGCTGCCATTAGTTCAAAAAACAGGGGGTATGAGGTGTATTTTGCCGGTAAAAAAATTCCAGAAAATCATAAATCCATTTTTGCTAAGAATCTTGTAATTAATTGGAACTCACGTTCTAGAAACAGGTTCCCCGTTTATTGGCATAATTTAAGAAAGCAAATGAAAAAAATCATCGATGAAGTAAAACCTGACATTATTCATGCCCATAATATTTTTTCAGCAAAGATGGCTAAAGAGATCGATAAGTATCCTATAGTCTATGATAACCATGAATATTGGTCTATCTACCTAAGGAGACAACTTGAGGCGCATACATACCCAAATAATATTAATAATAAACCCTCGGAAAAACCAAATCAAGTATTCTTTGAAACATATTTGAGGAATTTCTTAAAATCCCGATATGTACAGGTATGGTCGAATATAGAAAAAGATCTGGTATCTTCTACACCTACAATTACAGTTTCAAATACTATAGTCAAAGACCTTGAAAAAATTGGGACAAAAGTATATCTGGTTCCAAATTTTCCATTGAAAAACGAAATTGATTGGATTCCAAAACCAGTTTTTCATAAACATAAATCAGCAGTTTATGCCGGTGTAGAGCCAACTGGACAGGTCAAGTCTATGCATAGAAACCTTGATGGGTTCATAGAATTATTCGAAAATGGTGGTAGTGATATTGGAAAATTGTATATTATAGGTTGGAACAGTCTGCCCACATCAAATGTACAATTTTTGGGATTCTTAGGAAGAAGAGATATGTACTCACAAATGCAAAATCATTCAATAGGGATTATACCATTCAGATCTCATTGGTCTCATATTTTTATCAGCCCCAACAAAGCCTACGAATATGCTCATGCAGGATTATTCGTAATATCTTCTTCAGGTTTCATTCCTGTTTTTGATACTCTACAAAATCATTGTATTTCTTTTGAGGATTACGATGATTTGCGGTCGCAATTACAATACCTATTAAGCGATATGGATGAATTGCACACCAAACGGATTAAAACATACGAATTTGCACGTAGTAATTTATTATGGGAAAATTATGAAAGTAATATCTTTGAAGCATACAAACACGCATAAAATATTGGTGAGTACTATCAATAGTATCATCTCATAATTATAACGTAATATCAATCTATTTCTAATTCAAAAAGCTAGATGATTTTGCTATACAAAACAAACCTTAATAACCTTTCTTATAATAAAAATTCGTGTGATTTAATGAACCATAGTAGTGATAATGCTGATAAGACTAGTAACGATAACATAAAGGAATATTGGGAAAAACGACTCACTGATAATTATGGGTTACATGGTACTGGATATATTGGATTAGGTAAAAATTACAATTCCTGGATGTATAAAGTCCGAAAATACATAGTTTCCAGAAAATTACAAAAATTCAAATCAAATTTTGGCGATGCAGATATACTTGACATTGGCTCTGGCAGCGGATTTTATGTTGATATCTGGCAACAATTAGGTGTAAAGAGTATTACGGGTTGTGATATAACAAATGTATCGGTAAAAAAGCTCAGAAGCAAGCATCCCCAATGTGAATTTATAGAGTTCGATATCAGTTCCAATTTTATCCCAATATCAAAGCAATTTGACTATATTACTGCTTTTGATGTTTTGTTTCATATCGTTGATGATGACAAATATGCCAAAGCAATAAGCAATATCTACAACTTGTTAAAACCAAATGGGATACTGATCTTCTCTGAAAATTTCATACATAACAAGTCAACCCGCAACCGATTCCAATCTACCCGTTCTCTAACTGAGATCCAGACTTTACTTCAAAGTTCTGGGCTTCAGATATTAGAAAGATCTCCAATGTTTTATTTAATGAATGCTCCAGTAGATTCGGATGGGGGAATGATAAACAAATTTTGGCACTTGGTTAAAAAAACTGCAAGCAAGGGGGAATCATTTGGTTCATTAGTTGGAAGCATTCTGTATCCTTTGGAAATAGCAATGGTTTCTATCAAGACTGAAAGCCCTTCTACTGAATTGATGATTTGTAAAAAGCAATAACTCTTGCTTAGGGGCATAGGGTGCAAATTTATCCATCAAAAGACTACTGCAGTGCTTTTGTTACTCTTTATGATAATATTGTTACATTCTATTAAATTATATAGAGCGAAGGGAATGAAATAGCAAGTTTTTATTTTATTATATCAATGTACACAAAAATGGGGTAGAAAAAAATCGAAACCTCTTGTGGCGGCTAGAA
>DATELO010000042.1:0-2609 GCA_035276505.1 Candidatus Nitrosocosmicus sp. | reverse complement strand
CACAAAGGAAATTTAAGGCCCATTCATGTCGCTTCGCGTCCCACCGAAGTCCTAAGGTTATATGCAGATATATCAAAAGCAAGGAGCACATTAAATTTTACACCTGAAATTGGGTTTGAGCAAGGAATTTCGATGATAATAGATTGGTACAAGAATTACAAATCTGAATTATGGATGTACTAGAATACGGATCAAGAGGAAGAATGAAAACCATTTGGAAGTACTAGTCACAGGTCATTCTGGCTTTGTTGGGAATCATTTGCTAAGAAAGTTGAAAAACCATCCAACAATAGTTACTCCTAAAAAGTTTGATAACAAACGAATTGATATATTAAACAAAGATCAACTGTTTGATCTCCAGAGGGTAGATACTGTAGTCCATTTGGCAGCTAAAACCTCTATCCCGAATTCCTTTTCTATGCCTTATGATACTTATTACACTAATTTCGTGGGGACCTTGAATATACTGGATTATGCTTTAAGGAAAAAAATTAAAAATATTATAAATGTAAGCACCTATGTGTATGGGGAACCACAATACATTCCAATCGATGAGAACCATCCCACCAATCCTCATACACCATACAATAAAAGCAAACTCCTGTCAGAAAAATTATGTGAACATTACTCGGAAGATTTTGGGATTAATATTGTTACATTGAGGCCATTTTCCATTTATGGTCCGGCAAACAACTCGTCTTTTATTCCCACTGTAGTCAGAAAACTATTTCGACGTGAAAAAGTAATCTTGAGTAAAAAAAATACACGACGTGATTTTTTATACGTAGATGACTTTTGCACGCTTGTTTATAGAATTCTACTAGATTTTCCAGATGGATACCACATTTATAACGTAGGATTTGGAAGAAGTTACTCTTTAGAGGATATAGTAGAAAAGATCAGTCTACTCACTCACGAGAATATAGATATACAATATGATCCCTCTTTGAGACCAAATGACATCTCAGAAATGGTCGCGGACATAGATAAGGTCAAGAAAAAATTTGATTGGACACCGGTCACAAAAATTGAAGAAGGGTTACAATTAACGATTAATAACCTTGTTGACCAACATTAACTGGTTAAACCTCTATTATCTATAGAAAAGGGTTGCTTCCGTTCTTGGAGTCGTCAGTTATGAAGATCTGATAGTAAGCTGTATTTCTTTTTAATGTTTTAAAATTAGTTAAAGTAATACAAAAGCTATTTTGTAGTACTTATTTATACTGATCTTAAAAATTACCTCCAATGCCAGGCTCTCCGCTTTGTAATTAATTTCAGGAACTTTATTTTTCCAAACTCCATCTTATTTCGCACTAAAATCTTTTACATGTTTCATGTCCATTTCTAGATTTTGTATCCTAGTTGCCAAACTTCTAATCTTATCTCCTAAAGACTTCTCAAGAACATACATTTTATATTGCATTTCCATTTCTGATTTCATTTGATTTACAAATGCCTGTGCTCCGATAGAAATAGGTACCTTTTCTACTAACTCTAAAGTTTGTTGGAACCCGGTCTTTCTCAATTCATATATCGCCAAGACCTTTTCAATATCCCCTTCTACAATAACTTCATTCAACTGTCTCAGTAGTTCGGAATCTCTTGTTATGTTGTCTTGAATAAATTTGATATCATTTTGAGCTATTTCTTCTGGATTTGACATGCTTCTCTATATTCGTTTTGGGGAAGAAAGTATAAATGCTGTGTTGAATATTTAGGTTTTTAGAATCGATCTAGTGTCTAATCAGCTCCATGATTTTGTTTCCGTATTTACTACACAACCTTTTGCCACTTGATTTCGACGTGAATAACCTTATTAGATTTCTTAGCTATTGGATTTGTTTATCTTGAATACGAGATTCTAGAGATTTTTTATAAATAAACTCACGTAAACTTGAAGATTTTCAAATATTCATAATTTAAATGTCAACATCAACAAAATATTTTCTCAAACCTTTTGTTAAAGATACGTGCAATAGATTGGTATTTCAAGCAAATTAAAGATATTTTCTTCGTTCCTTAGAAAAATTTGTTTATTAATGTTTAGTTTATATATTTCCTGATAAAATAATAATAGAAAGTCAAAAAAATCATGTACAGGTCTGATGCTCATCTGTAAAGCAAGTGTGTATTACCTATTGAATTTCTGGAAATAGTAAAAGGATTCTATTTCGTCTGAAAATGATGATGATTCTTTCGCTGTTTCTATGGCTTTTAATTCATAGCCTTCTTTTGTCAAATCTTCAAATGCTATAATAAATTCAACTTGAGATCCTAAAATTCTTTGCAAAATTGCAATTTGCTCACTTTTGAATTGAATTATACCATCCTTATCCCAGACAGGTTTGTAAATATCGACTCTGTTTTTCAAATTCTGATAACGTTCTTTTTTTAATTGTTTTGATCCTTCCATAATTATATCCTTTTGTAGTAAAAACTAAAAACCTTTTGCTTATAATAGATTGTGGATTTCGTTATAATTGAATTTTGTAATTCAATGACTAGAGCTTTATGAATCTTGTAATATTATTGCATCGGAGAAATGAAATGTGGACATTTTATGCCATATGGTTCTCATAATATGTTAAACCTTACGAATGAGTCTA
>DATELO010000041.1:0-2453 GCA_035276505.1 Candidatus Nitrosocosmicus sp. | reverse complement strand
AAACTGATACCATTAATAACTAGATGAATATTTAGTGTGCCTGTTTTGATGTTTGAAGCATAGATGGCAGCTATTTTAGTCTTAATCATGTTTCTTGCACTGGTGCGGACAGAATCTACAGCCAAGATAATATCTTCAGGTTTTATTAATACTCCTACAATAGAATCAACTGGATAATCTCCCAGAATTTCAAATTGATGTTCTCCTACCTTGAAAGTAGTAATACCTTTTGTTGAGTTAGTAACACAGCCCTCCAAATAATTATGAGCCTTTTGAAAAAACTCTGATATTGATGAGTTTGAAAGGGATTGATTATTTGGAAAAGTTAGCATTGTTTTTAGTGTACCAGTCTTTTTGATAATACCTTTTTCTAGTACCGAGACAGAATCAGCAAGTGCATATACATCATCTTCAAAATGTGTTACATATATTCCCAATACCTCCTCTTCTTTGAGTATTCGCCTAAGATCCTTTCGCAGCTGAACTCGAGTTTTGGTATCAAGATGAACAAGTGGTTCATCCATGAGCATTATTTTTGGTTTTGTAACAAGCATACGTACCAAAGATATTTTTTGCATTTCCCCACCGCTTAGAGCATGTATATTTCGATCAAGAAGATGGGACACTCCAAAGGACTCTACAAGTCTATTGATTACTGATTTTTTGTTATTCCTGATAGATTTTCTAATACCAAATACAATATTCTCATAGACGTTCAAATGTGGAAAGAGGCTTGGATTTTGAAAAGAATATCCGATTCTTCTTAATTCAATAGGTACATTGGTTATATCGACACCATTGATGGAGATAGACCCGCTGTCAGGTTTGGTCAATCCCACTATTAGGTTGAGAAGAGTGGACTTGCCACTTCCGGTTGCACCTATTAACACCATTATTGTGTTATCTTGCAATTTCAGATTAATCGGTCCTAATGTAAATCCTCGAAATGATTTGATTAGGTTAATTATTTCTATAGTCAAACTAATCTCTCTATCTCCCTCACGAGCCTCCAAAACTAAAGATCCTATTGTTTTTTCTACTATCACCACTAGATCTTTTCACAATTATAGAATATACAATTATGAGAATTATTGAAAGTAAAATGGATAATATTATTCCCGGAATAGCTTGCGACAAGCCGCCTAAGGCATTATCTTCATATATCTGGATAGAAATGGTATGGGGATTATAGGCTAGCATCATAGTTGCTCCCAATTCTCCAATGGCCCTTATCCATGTCATAATGATCCCAACCAAAATGCCTTTTTTTGCAAGTGGAATAGAAACTCTTACGAAAACTTCTAAATTTCTCTTTCCAAGAACTCGTGCAACATTTTCTAATGATTTATCTATTGAATCAAACGCAGCCATACTAGCAAGGATCATAAATGGAGAGGCAACATAGGTTTGGGCTATGATAATTCCTATAATAGATTGAGTGAATTCTACATGGGGAAACAGTCTATCTAAAAATGACTGGGGATTAAATACACCCAACAGGAGAGCACCACTTGCTAGTGGTGGCAACACTAAAGGAATAATGATGATGATTTGCGCAACAGACCTGCCTGGAAATTCATATCTTGATAAACAATATGCCAAGGGTATGCCAAATAATGCTATCAGCAAAGTGGATACTGATGCAGTACCTATGCTCAAGATAAAGGCGTCTATGATTCTTGGCCTTATAAGAGACGCTAGTAAGTTGTTAGGTTCAACAAAAATCAAGATACTAAAGAGCGGATAAATGATATATACCAGGGCTATTCCGGATAAAACACATATTACAAGTTTGAAGTTTATCAATCTGGTATTTTTCATAGATATATTCTTTGAAAAAACTAGTTATCCCGATTGCATTTATTATTATCGTGTCTCTTATCGTTATCTTCATATTCTACATATTATGAATACTAATACATTTATCCATTGTAAAAATGGATAATTTAAACAAGATATGGATCTCGATTAGGTTGCTCAATTTTACTCTTCTCAATTTTTAAAAGATCGATTGCTGATTCTAATTTATTCCTATCAATGGTTAGTTTTTCAATTTCTGAATCTAAGTTCTCTATACTTCTTAATTTATTGATTAGTGATTTCCAAGTTTGGCTTTTGGAGTTTTTTTCATTATTATTTCCAATATCATTAGCGGTATTTCTCCCCTTAACTAAAGTATTAGTTAGAAAATTGCTATTTTGTATCGAAACTACGAGTTGAGTCAGGTTTATGATATCTTCATAAGTTACTCCATTGCTCGTAAGATATAAAAATATACGGGCATTGTAGCATAGGAATTGTAAATTTGATTTGTATTCTGGAATTTCATTTTCTAATTCAATTTTTTTTGCATTTAGTTCTTTTATTTTGGTTTCAAATCCTAGTTTATTGTCATACTGATTCTCCATATCATTTAAAAATTTTGTAAAGGCGTCCCGCATAGGTAAATTATT
>DATELO010000040.1:0-2300 GCA_035276505.1 Candidatus Nitrosocosmicus sp. | reverse complement strand
AACAAAATATTATATAATAAAACATGAATATTATGTTTTTTTATTATTATTATTATTGTCAGGATCTAATTCGGTATCAGAATTATCGATAGCCCAAGGAAACCATTTTCCAATTATTTTGGCCCAATCAAATTTGAATGTAAAAAACAAGACAAGGGCTAGCAAGATAATTGACAGCACCGTAACCAATATAGCAGAATATTCATTGTTAGAATCGGTTACAACTAGAAATCTATCCATTATGGGTCTACCTAGAAAAACTGTGCCCCAAACGATTATCGCACCCAGAAAGAACTTGCCAAGAAAAGTAAACAACGCAAATCTAGAGGGACTATATTTGGCTATTCCGAGAGGAATGTAGACTAAATCGTCCGGAATAGGAGTTAAAGCAGCTACAAATACCCCTATCCCTCCATATTTACTTAATAGTTTTTGAAGAGGTAGCATCCTGGTCTTTGTTTTTTTGCTCAAAATGTTACGACCATAATAACTTGCAATAAAAATAATTGTCTTGGCCAAAACTGCACCAATTGTGCTCATCAAGACTATTATATTAGGATCAAGACTTTTATCAAGGGCAGAAGTGACTAAAATGGGAAAATATGGTACTGGTATAAAAGGGATAATACTACCGATAAAGCTGATTAGAAAGATACCAACATAACCTGAACTACTATAAAAAGAAAAAAGGTCTTGTATATCAATCAAACAAAGAAATATTGAATTTACAAATATAACTACTTTCTTAATTTTATGAACTTTTTAATCAAAATAGGAAATTATTAGATGTCTTTAGATCATTTGTTTAGGTTTGGTCTTTACTATTACGTGTAGAGGTTTCTCCCTTTTCTTTTTTTCCTACGGATTTTCTCATAGAAGCTATTTTTTGTTGACGTCTGGGTTGGATAAACAGGATATACAGCGACCCAACGACGTAAATTGTAAGCAATATCAACTGTCCCACAACAGTTTCAAGCGTTGGATGAATACCAGTCATCGTCGCTACGTTTATGTCCAATCGAGGAATTATGCCGAAAAGGTGTGTAGTTGGAAGCCAACCAAGCTCTTGGAATTCCCGCAATGCATTACCCAAAAATGTGATGGACATAAATGCCCCAACTCCCATAGTTAACCCAAAAAGTACTCTTAAAGGAAGCTTTCTGCCCAGTTTTCGAATTATAAAGACTACTGCAATAATTATGGCCAATCCTAAGACCATTCCTGCCAATACATATAGTTCCATATACTTCGCAAAAGAAAATAGTGCTTGATAGAATAGGACGGTTTCAAATCCTTCTCTATATACTGTGAAGAAGGCAAGCAAAACGAAAACCATGAAACTACCCGTAGTTGTTGCCTGCCATACCTTTGCCTTAACAAATTCAATCCACTTTTTGGTCTCAATTTTATTAAGTACCCAGAAGCTTACCCAGAACAGGACGGCCACAGCTGAAATCCCCGCAATAGCTTCAATGAGTTCCCTCTGTGCGCCAGAAATTTCAATTAAGAATTCTGCTATCAGCCATGTAAAGGCAGTAAAACCTATGGCTAGGACGATGCCTGCATAAACATGTTTTTTGAACTTTTCATTTCGGGAAGCCTCCAAGTATGTCAGTATCGCTCCAATAATTAATGCAGACTCTAGACCCTCTCTAAATATAATGGAAAACGATGAGGAGAAAGCAATTGCTGGTGCAACAACGCCTATACCTGAAACAAACCTTTCGGATTCATCTAGTCCAGTTTTTAGTTCATATACTTTAGTTACAACCTGATCGGCAGGGGCGTTAGATGATATAAGATTACGCAATTCTGCAAATTTTATCTCCATTTCGAGGGTAAAATCAGGATCTATTGGTCTGAGAGGTATCTCTATATTTTCGTAACTGTCCAGATAAGCAGATCTTGCAGTGGCTAAAGCCTCTGACGTATCATTTTGATTGTAAACGGTTATGACTTGATCCAATTTGATTCTTATAGTGTCTATGTCATCGCGAACCTGGCTTTTGAAATCTTCTGTAGCATTACCCATAGTTCGCCTTTCACCAGTATATACTCCAAATCCCTGTTTAAGGGAGTCAATATTAGCGCTATTAGCAACAAAGGCTGAAGGTAGTGTTAGATTTCCTTGATTTGCTCCAGATGCGCTAGTACTGATGGTGCTCAATAATTGTTTGGAAACTTCAAGATCCTCCTTTATGTCGGTAACATAGGCCTCGATTACTGGTAATGAAGTTTGATTTTGTATCATGTCACGCAGGTTTTCTCGCATATTTGTTTCAATTTGCAACATAAGAGTG
>DATELO010000039.1:0-2427 GCA_035276505.1 Candidatus Nitrosocosmicus sp. | reverse complement strand
TCATGTTTAAGTTTCTTGTTAATTAAGAGTACAATGATGATGAAACTAAATACCATAAATAGCAAGGAACCCACAAAAAGAAATGTAAAGACTATTTGATTGGATATGAGATTATTTGCGGTTTCACTAAGGAAAAATTCGGTATTTGTACTTAGATAAAATATATGTTTTCCATTAAATAATATTGGTTCAAAATTTACAATTATTTTGTTTCCTTGTTTATTAATTAAATCTAAAGTGCCACTGTAACTTTTCTCCTTGTTACCAGTTAAATTTTGAAATACGGATATCAAAAATTCTGAAGTTGTGTGATCATAATCTTTTTTTATAACATCTAGATTTTCAGGGGATATATAGTTAGATCCTGTCATGATCCTTTCATCACTTGAAAATAGTATCATTCCAGTATTGTCAGTTACTAAGACATTTGGTTTTAAGGTCTTTGATAATGTTTCATAAGTAGAAGACGCAGAAGGGGCAAAAGGAAAGATGATAGATGAGATGGATGGAGATTGTACAATATTTGAATATTCTATGTTTATAAGTTCATTAGAATTGGACATGGTTTCAAAATTATTAATGCCATTGTTAAAAAAAGAATTATCAGAATCATTTGTATTATTGAAAATGTTCCTCGTCGACAAGGCATTATTAATATAATTATCAAGTGCAGCAGAGTTAATGGATGCTGTAACTATTCCTTTAAATTCATAATTATCTTTTAAATATTTAGTATCGAGATCAAATAAAATCGGTTGAATTTCAAACAGAGAATAGTTTTTTTCATTAGCAATATTAGTAGTAGTAGTAGTATTGAATAGGTTTTTAGTCACACTCTGTGTGATACCAGTCAAATCAGTTGGTGCCGATGTTATAACATTTGATTTTAAAGATAAAATTGGATAGGATATAACAATTCGTGGGACTTGATTATAGTTTGTGGTCATAAAGGCCTCCGACACATAGGGTTTGTATGTCTCTTTAGGTATTTTAAAATACGGTCTTTCTGATGCATTCAAATTCGCATAATTTTGTAAAGTAGTGTCATTTCCCGAGAATGCAGTTGACCATATACCCATTCCGTTTTCATCTATCCAGCCATATCCCTCTGTAAGGTCATTTGTCGTAGATTGAGCCGCTTCAAAATTAGGAATTGCTGATAAGTTATGCTGTTTTATTAATACAAGGCTACCCAGAATATCTAGATTTGAAGATACTACTTGAATCTTATTCTGAATTATTTCTTTTAGATATGTAATTGTAGATATAGAATTTAACTTGACATAGTCTATTGATATGTTTTCTATTTGATTTGAGGATTCGACTAAGTATAAATACAAAATCACTGCCAAAATAAAGGATACCACACAAATAATAACCAGGAGAAGTAACAGGCCAGATGAATATTTAATCGAATTTAATTCAAACTTTTCCTGTAGTTTGCTTATTATTCTCATAATCTTGTCATCACCGTATCTACGACCAATAGGCTACAACTCTACTTTTTAGATTCTACCTATAATACTTTGATAATAGTCTATGTTAATTCTAGCAATTCCAGGTTCTAGATAGAGAGAAATTAATCAATTTTTTTGTGCCTAATAAAATAGTCAATAGAGTTTTTATGGTGCCATATTTCGTCATGTAACCTTAAATCAGAATCAGCCATGATACTCAATCCTCCGTGGCATAAATTACATGTAACTCTATGATTGCGGTCGCCTTTTCGTCGATTAGAATTCATAGTGTACAGTCAGACTTGATGATGATAAAGATTGTCGTCAAAATACTGGCTACGTATGAAGCATTCTTACATTTTGTTGGTTGTGATTGTGATTGTGAATCATTAACTGGATATTTTTATTGCTATCAGTATATTGTTTCACTCATTTCAAAAGATTTCAAACATTTTTGATTTGATTGAATACCCAGGGGGATACGGTTTAGCGTTGAATAGAATCATAATTCTATGTAAAATAGATTGGTTGACTGAATTTTGGATGACCGAAGTTACTTAGAAATACAGGAATGGTTAATTGCCTACAACTAGTGTTATTAGTCAAACTTGATGTTTGCTTCTGACGACGGCGGCGCTGGTGCTGGTGCTGGAGGTGGCATAGTTAAGAAAAATCTTTTTGAAGGTAACTGATTATCACTGTATTTATGTTCACAATCTACGATAGTTTGCTCATAGCATACCAAAGTAGTATCATTTACTGACGGAGTTTTGTAATATTTTACAATGTGAATATCGGAAAGGATAATCGCGCCATGATTTTCTAGAGTTCCATTTATTTTGTAGAATCCTGAAGAATTCTTAAAACTCTTTACTATTTCTACCAGCGTATTGTCTATTTTGGATTGGTCAATTGTTGATCTATCAGGATAGTGATAATACACATCTTGACTAGTGTCCTTCTCAAGACT
>DATELO010000038.1:0-2346 GCA_035276505.1 Candidatus Nitrosocosmicus sp. | reverse complement strand
ATGATGTCCGCAACAAGACTAATCAACTCCTACAAAATGTCCAAGATTTAAAATTATCAAACGAAAAACTTATTCAAAGTGAGGAAATAGAGAGAGAGTTTGTCAATACAGCTGCCCATGAACTACGAACTCCAACACAAGCAATAATGGGATATTCAGAATTAAATGATGATCTGTTTGAGGATATTTTTAAAAATGACAGTGTTATGAATAATCCAGAATTAAAGAGATCAATAAACCAATTCTATAAACATCATGAAACTATATCTCGAAACGCTTTAAGATTGGATACTTTGATAAATAATCTCTTAGATGTTGCCAGACTTGAATCAGGTAGTAGTAGCACAAACATCTTGGTAACACTAAATAAAGAAAAAATTGACATAGTTAAAGAAATTAATGATATAATTAACTTTCAATTGCAAAAAAAGATTAACGACAAGAATATTAAAATAAATTTTATGAATAATAGTGTGGGAGAACATTATTGGGTATATGTAGATAAGTCAAGATTAAACCAAATTCTCAATAATTTACTGGATAATGCAATAAAGTTTTCCAAAAACGATAGTAGCATAGACATTTTAATAAAAGAAGAAATTGTGGAATTAGATAAAATAAACTATGAAGAGGATCGTAAAACAAAACCACTTCCAAAGGATACAATTCTAAAAAGAAGAGAAGTGTATGTAGCCATATCTGATACTGGCAAAGGACTTTCCTCAAATATGCTATCAAAATTGTTTGGTAAATTTGTTACAGATTCCGACTATGGAACTGGGCTTGGACTATTTATAACTAAGAAATTGGTGGAGGCTCACGGCGGACACATTTGGGCTTATAACAATAAAGACGGTGTCGGAGCCACATTTATTTTTAGTTTACCGATGCTTGATGATAACGAGGATAAGAACACTTCTAATTAACTAGTTGATTATCATAGAGCCAAAACCCTCTCTCTAGTGGTTAACATTTCAATTTAGCCGATAATGAGATTAGGGTCAACCTTGAACTATTCCCTTGGGCCCGTTTAATAGTTAACGTTTGCTACAAAAGGTTAAATTAATTACGAAAAACTTTTTTTGTTTAAACAGTTCCCATATACCTGATGGATTCGAAGCCCACCTAACCCGAAACAGATCTTTCACTAATCTATATTTTCTATACAAAAACCAAAACTGATTATGAATATTTTCAACTAGTGAAACCAGTGAAGGTTTTAGAAGTGAGACAAGGTAAATAATTCTATATCAGACTATCTGGTTGTCTAATACATCAATATAAGAACGAAGCTATTAATCTAATATATAATCAGTAAACTTGTTTTTGACCGAATTGAAACCATTCAAAAACGGTTATAAGTGTTCTAGTAGAATTTACTAGTAGATGTCACAATCAGTATATACCCATACTAATAGTGCATTTGTCAAACAACTCCTCGCGCTTGATAAAGTAATAGTCTCCAAGATACAGGATAATGTAAAAAATGATGCTGAAGCCTATCAAATCTATTTAGAAAGATTGTCGTTATTTGAAAAATCATGCATCTTGCCTTTAAGTGAAGATGATAAATCACTTTTACAGAATATAAGAGAAGACATCTATCTAGAATTTAAGTTATACAAATTAAAATCAAGTATGAAAACACAAATTAATAAAATAAAAACTGAATTAGATGGTTTAGGGAAAGATTTGTGATTTAAACATAAACAAATTATTAGTTTAGCCATAGTAGAAATCGTCATTAAGATCTTATGATGGAGGTTTCAATCTTATTTAGAATATCTGATCAATTACATCGACTTTTCAATAGAGTTGGATTACCTCTTGTAACTTAGACATCAATTCATGCCTCTCTCTCTATGAAGTTGTTGATTAATTTACTAAACACGGAATTAAAAGAATCTCCAGTCCTACTTATTTCCTTTAACGAGTTATAATTCTCAGTGTCAATTAAGATTTGCTTTATACCTTGTGTTACCTTTAATCAATATCATATGTATTATATCGATATTATTTAAATATTACTAATAACTAGTAATTATTAATTTCTGTAATGATGGGATTATCAATGATGTTGTAAGCATTTGGGTTAAAGAAATGGAAAGTTTTTGTCTTACTTACAATAATACTAAAAAAAGCAGGGATACCTATCACTAGTATAGAGAGGCTCATTTGTTTTCATAAAATTTTCAGAAACGATGTTTTAAGTGTACCCGAATTTGAGTTAAATCAAAAAGTGAAGGCAGTGAAGGCTTTAGAGGAGGTGATGCCTATTTTTGTAAGAAATTGTAGAGTTCGAAATTTTCCTTCTTCAAATTATCTAAACTAATTGGCGGATAGCCT
>DATELO010000037.1:0-7182 GCA_035276505.1 Candidatus Nitrosocosmicus sp. | reverse complement strand
GACGTATAATATAAACAGAAACCCATGTATAACGAAATTTCATGCAGATTGTGTGGGTGGGAACTGTCTTCTCTGCTTAAGTGCAAGTTGTGCGATGAAACGAATTCGTGGATTTGCAAAAAATGTGGCAAAACGATTCAGCACCTACATACACACGATCTTCAACATCATACCCAAATTTGGAGTTTGAATACAATCGGTTCGGTTTAACGATTCCATCGATCAATTAAGCTAACGTAAGAATACTTAAGTGATTAACTCGTGAATCACTTAAGTATTTCAGTATTTCAGATATCATTGTTCCAATCAAATTTAATTATGCATGCAAATAATGTGGGAAGATGATTAAGACTCAATTTTTTGTCTTATTGAAGGCACAAATGGATAAGGTAGGAATAGAACAGTATCATGACAGTTTAATTTGTTATTAACGTTTATACTGCTTGTCTTGAACGTATTAATTGTTTCCCAAGACAGTGTACGATAGAGAGTCTGAATACTTATTCACGATTATTTGAAATCCCTCAAATTTTTGCGTAGTAATGCCATAAATAGTAGGATAATACCCAATTGTGAAACAATTTTTTTGCTGAGTTATCATATTCGAATATTACTATCACTGACCAAACCTGGATTTTCATTTTGTAAGATAATAATCTAAATTATTTTTTGATTGATAAATTTGAATAAAACTTCTAGTGTACAAAAACCAAATTCTAAAATTGTATTTTATTCATTTTGATTATTGTGGATTTGTAGACTAGAAAAAATAAAACATTCCTTTGATGTACAAGTGATGTGTATTGTAAATGAAAGAATTGTTCTGTTCAAGATATTATGAAAAAGCACACAGATTCTATTTGCACATTTTATTTATGTAGTATTCAAATTCGAGTCATGCCAATCTAAGTATTCATCATTGGTTTCGAATATTCGAATCAACCCAATAAGATATCATCTTAATTAAACTTCAATTTGTTTTTGCTGAAACTAGTTTATTGTTAGGTGCAACAGGATTGGTTTTATATCCCCTTTTGTTGGAAAAAAAGTTACTTCTACGGTAGGTATACATAACTGAACTAAAGATAAAAAAGGTAACAGCCAGCCCTATGTGTGTTCTGTAAATGGAGTAAGGTCACTCATCGTTTCTATCGAGTCATTCACACAAAAAATCCTAAATAGATTTATTTTCGGTCCCAAATTACTAGATGGAAGAGTCTTTGTGATAATCTAGAGACAAAGAATTTATACAATACCTTAATCCACTGGGTTTTGGACAATCCTCAAATAAGTAGCCTAGGTGATATCCACATTTGGCACAAATTATTTCCTTTCTTACCATGCCAAGATCATGATCCATTCTTTCTTCAATGTTTGATTCCTTAAGAGGAGCCCAGAAACTTGGCCTGCCAGACTTTGAATCATATTTGTTATTTGAATTAAATAAGGGTGCACCACAACACTTACAAGGCATAAACTCCCTTTTCATTATTTTCTAAAAGACTGCCAGAGAATGGAAGTTCAGTTCCACGATTAATACAAACTTCATATTCCTCTGGCGTTAATTTTTTTTAAATCGACTTCAAAATATTTATCTGCCATTCTCAAAGTCTCAGTATGACCGGATATATAAAAAATATTTCGCAATTCGTTAAAATGTGGGCGAATTAATCACGAAGTAACTTTATGAATGTAGCACTGTCCAACTAATGTCCAACGTATATTGGTTGGAAGAATACTGTCTTTGCCTTTTATACAAAGATGATTTGCACCATTAAAAGAAATAACAACTAAATGACTGAGTTACCAATATTGAAAGACAAAAGTATTTATTTAATCTCACGAAAGTAGTAATGATCAGAAATAGGTAAGCGCAAAGTCTTAAATGAAGCTCATTTAAAGGAACTAGTCATGCCCCAAGAAGGGGAATTATTTGGACGAGTTATTAAATTAGTGGGTGGGGACAACATAATTGTAAAGAGTTCTGATGGAAAGATAAGAACATGTAGAATCAGAGGTAAGATAAAACGAAGAATGTGGATTCGTGATAATGATTTAGTATTGATAGCCCCTTGGGATTTTCAGTCAGATAAAGCCGATATTATTTGGCGATATATAAGTGCCCATGCTGATAAATTGGAGCAAGAAGGACACCTTGAAGGACTAAACAGGTAAGAACAATCTCCGTAGCAAGCAATGTACCCCGCCACTGACCCACAATCGAATCATAGTTAGCCTTACACTTTGTGTAAAACTCATCGTGCACTCTCTGACGGGGTTAATCAAGTTGAGGTATCGGGATATATATCAGTTAACATAGAGTGCTAAGATTCAATGGTTGATATAAGAAATGATACTACTTGTCAATGACATGATTTTAGCACAGAACAAGGATTGTGCAAGATTATTAGACCTTTTACCGCTTGGAAAAGTTGAAAAAATAGGGTCAAACGATTTCCTGGAACCGAAATTTTACTCTATTGGGATTTGACACCTTGGTTAAAAGAAGTGACGTTCATTTAAGCGTAGGGCCTGTATAACATTAGACATATCAATCTCAAACATACTGACTAATGATTTCATGTTAAAATTTTCTAATACTTGAGGATGAACCTCTCCAATGTGTCCAATATGTTGAGAGTTCAACATTATTTGGGCAGAATGTCCATCAAGATAAAATGGGGTCTGAATTCTAGGCGTACTAACAGATATGTTAAAAGAATATTTAAAGACGGATTCCAGATTTGACTTTATTTCAGAGTAATCAGCATTATCGTGCGCTATAGAAACACAGAGAGACCAACTTTCTTGAACTGAATTCTCTTTTGTTTTAAATATTTTTCCAATCTCAAATAGCTTTTGGGGGTATTTTTCATGGATGTTAGCAGATAACGTATTAATCATAGATGGAAATAAACTGGTTCTCAACACTTCAAATTCTGTATTTTTCGAATCTCCGAGCCAAATTAGTTCAGCAATTGAATCCTTTTCATGAATTAATGCATGATCAATTACTTGCTTAGAAATGATATTTGGGTTTACTATTTCAATAAATCCAAGACCTATCAAAACCTCGCTAACCTTATTAAAAATAAGTGAATGAATATTTTTCTTTCCGCTAAAATATTCAGAAGGTCTATCTGGCTCTAGATTCTTGATTCCATAGCCAATTGCTACCTCTTCTAGAACATCATTTGCTTCGAACAAATCAATCCTATAACTTGGTGCAATACACTTGAGAAAACCTCCGTTGTTGACCATGCCATCACATCTGCATTTACGGAGACATTCAATAACTTTTTCGGAAGTTAAGGATAGCCCCAATAATTTGTTAATTTGATCGATCTTTGCTTCAATCATTGTAGGCTCAAGGTTTGGGGATACATAATTGCCTTCAAAGGGCGAATGAATGTCCAAGGAAAATATCTCATATCCCATATCGGTAAGCTCATATGCAAATATTGCCAGCATCTCTCTTGCAGTTTTGGAGTTTGTGCCTGTGACTTCTACAAACAAATTTCGCGTATCAGTATCCACTTTTGTCTTTGCTCCGTTAATTATGGGCGGAATCGAAACTACACATTCACTTGAATCATTCAAAATAGGCACAGTGTCACGATTGTTTAAGAGATGACTGTAGGTATTACCCACGCTTGTTCCACTTAGTATTTGATCTATACTTAATTCTCCCTGACTATCTAGCGGAATAAATTTTCTTTTCTTGGATTCAAGGCCATAATACAAAGGAAACTTCAATACATCGTAATTATGGATACCGATTGATGATTTTTTTCGTTTCCTACCTAATCCATTATGCAGGTCTTCCTGCATTGCAATTAGTTGAGTCAACTCAACGTCATCGAGAGATATCTCTCTCTTCGCAACAAGACCATAAATAATTGGCCTAACGCTTACCATATTTTCGTCCACAAATATGGAATCCCCTGATGGTCGAATAGCTTTCATACGAGGTAATCCCAATTCCTCTCCTAAGATCCCTCTTAGTCCCCTAATTACTCCATTTTCAGAGGCAAAATCAGGCCTATTTGGATTGAACTCGATCTTGATGACGCCGTTCCTTTCATCAATGGCCTCGATGTCGAGACCTAAATAAGGAATTTCCTCGATTAACTTTTCGGGAGAGGAACGAGGAAAATGGCGGGTTAACGCGCTAAATCTTACATTCACAACTGGCATTTTGGTACACTCTTAAGCCAATTCAAATTATTGGAGTACAATTCTCTAATGTCATCTAAATCAAAACGCAACATTGCCAATCTTTCGAAACCACCGCCCCATGCAAGCACTGGGTTTTTAATTCCAAGAGGTCTTGTAACCTCAGTTCGAAATATTCCCATTCCAAATAACTCAATCCATTTATTGAGCTTATCATTGTAAACCATAGACTGAAGAGATGGTTCAGTATATGGAAAAAATGTTGGCCAAAATTTTATCTTTTTGATCCCCAACTTAGAATAAAATTCACTTTGAATTCCAATCAGTTGTCGGAGGGTAGCATTACTACTTGTATATATGCCTTCGACTTGATGAAACTCGACTAGATGTTTGAATGTAACTTTTTCATTTCTAAAAACCCTGCCAACTAAAAACACCTTATCCTTGTCTGGCAATTTTTCCCAAAGATATTGAAGGGTAACAGGAGTAGTGTGTGTTCGAAGTACAATAGTTTTAGCGTCTCTCACATTCCATTTGTAATTCCAACTAGACTCATGAATTTCGGAAACGACATCAACCAATTGAGTCTCTCGCTTTAGTGGTGAATAAAGTCCAGAGTTCGAACTCAGATAAAATGTATCCTGCATTTCTCTCGCTGAATGGTCTTGAGGGATAAATAAGGCATCAAAGTTCCAAAAAGAGCTTTGCGCCAGGTTACCGTCAATTTCACTAAATCCCATACTAATCAAAATCTCCTTTACTTCATCTATGAAATCGATTAATGGATTTTTCTTGCCAAAATTACTTAGGGGCAAGGGTGCCTCCACATCGAGTTGTTCGAAGCGAAGATTTTTCCATTCATGTGAGATTAGCATTTCTTTATTTAGTTTCCTTGCAAATTTTTGACTAGACTGTAGCATCTTGGTTATTAGCTCAATATTTTCTTTCATGAGTCTGTATTTTTTCTCACTTTGTTTTTCGATCTTCAAAACATTTGCTCTCTTTATCAATTCGTCATAGGCAATTTTATCGTCACCACTAAGTTGAGAGGCAAAGATAAATTTTTCAGTTTTTAACCTGTTAATTAGATTTTCCTCTGCTGATGGTAATTCTGCTCCAGGAAGAACATTTACTTTGTCTTTATCAATATTGATCCAACTGTTCTTTTTTGAATGACGGATTGCTCCATAGGCTTCCTTCTCATTATTCTGAAACGCGTCACTTTTAAAGACATCTGAAAGTTTGTTTTTTCCCCCTAAGACAGTATTTATAAGTTTCCTTTCAGGTAGTAGAAACTCGTGATCTTCAAGTACTTTCGAATGTAGGGAAATCTTTGTATCCGACAAATTTGATATTTGGAGCAAATTCTTGTACCTCAGCCATTCTATTCCCCTCCTTAGTTGATCTAACGTCAAGCCAGAATTATTAGTCAAATCGATCTCGCTAATCCAATCTATCTTTTCTTGTAATATGGAGAGTATTCTTTTCTCAATGGGATGTAAAGAGGAAATTGAATGCTCTTTATCAGTTGTATCTTCATTGCCCTTGCTAACTTCTAAATCATCCTTGTGCAATATTGATAAAAAAATTAAGAGGGAAAGTATTTTTAAACGTTTAAACTTTGGTTTAGGAAAGAAATATTCAGAAATGACTACCGAAGAGGAGAATGAGTCATCTAAAAAAGAGGAAATAGATTTCCATCATAAGATTAAGAGTATGACAGATCATCCATCTGTGAGCAATATATCCAGAGAAGATTTCAATGTTACTCCTTGGGAGGTAGTAGGCGCAGTTGATTATGCTAAATTAATTGAAAAATTTGGAACGTTTCCTATAAGTGAATTATTGATCGACAAGATTAAGAAAATATCTGGGGAGAGTCATCCGTTTATCAAGAATAAGTTCTTTTTTTCACATCGGGACTTAGATTGGGTTTTGGGAGAGTATGAAAAGGGCAACAAATTTTATCTTTATACAGGCAGAGGACCCTCTGGACAGATCCATCTAGGCCATTTAATGCCTTGGATTTTTACAAAATATTTGCAAGATAAGTTTGATGTTAAATTGATATTTCAAATCACAGATGACGAAAAATTCTTGTTCAACGAAAATTCAAATTTTAACACAATTCATAAATTTACATTCGAAAATATTTTGGACATCATTGCAATGGGTTTTGATCCAAAGAAGACCCGGATTATTATTAATACTCGTGACATAAAGCATTTATACAGAATATCAACAGAGATCGCAAAACGGATTACTTTTTCAACCGCAAAAGCAGTATTTGGATTTGATAATTCAACAAATATTGGTATGATAGGTTTTCCACCCATTCAAGGAGCTCCATGCTTTCTGCCTTCATTGATTGAAAATAAGCCGACACCAGTTCTTATTCCTGCAGCAATTGATCAAGACCCCTATTGGAGAGTGACAAGAGATATAGCCGAAAAAATGGGCTATCCTAAGCCAGCCCAAATTCATAGTAAATTTATACCCGGCTTAGCAAGTGGAGGAAAGATGTCTTCATCAAGACCAGATACTGCCCTCTTTACCGTTGATGACCCCGAGACAATAGAAAAAAAGGTAAAGAATACCTTTACAGGAGGTCAACCCACTGTAACCCTACAGAGAAAGTTAGGAGGAAATGCAGATGTTTGTCCGGTTTTCTGGTATCTTAATTATTTGTTTGATACAGAAAAGGAATCCGAAGAAAGATATCTTGACTGTACTAGCGGAAATCTCCTTTGTGGCGAATGTAAGAATGATATGATAAATAAAGTGAAACCATTTATGAAAGATATACAGATTAAACGGGAAAAAGCTAAGGACATGATTAGTAAATTTACTGTTGATGGTAAAGACTTGAATGATGAAAGAGCAATTCAATTTGAATAACTATGAGTAAACTTAATCATTCAAAAGTGGAGTTTATGTGTCTTGACAGTTATGAAGCTGAAAAGCTGTCAAGCATTTTCTCAAAACAAAGAGATGATACATTGTTTG
>DATELO010000036.1:0-5290 GCA_035276505.1 Candidatus Nitrosocosmicus sp. | reverse complement strand
ATCGGATAATGAATTTCGGTCAAGATAGCCACCACCCACAACATATAGTTTTCCGTTATAGGATGCTGCAGCCGTATGATCAAGCGGTTGAGGCAGAGGGCTGGATTGAGTCCACTTGTCAGTAACTGGATCATACATCTCCACAGTAGGAGTACTGCGACCGCTATCATCAAAGCCACCGACAATGTATATCTTGTCATTTAATACAGCACCTGCAATCTCAGACCTTGGAGTTGGTATGGGCGCCCCAGTTATCCAATGCTGGGCAGCTACTATAGGATAATCGAATGATGAAAGTAAAAAGATACTAATAAAGATAAACAGTATTCCTATTCCAATTATTAATTTCGAATTATTTGAAAACAATCAATATCGTATTGAATACACATCTTCTCTTAAAAAACTTCGCTCTGGATACTTACATCTTCTGGATATAGAGGAAATATCCACTTAAAATTCAGCCATAATATTTAGCCCCTCGCCTCTCCAAAGGCGGCGGATTGGAACTTGTTTTTCAATGCACCAAAAATTTTGATTCCGTAACATCAGATTAGATTTCCATAAAGCACTAACAAAAAGGGCAAGGCCTATTCTCGATGAGTGAGATGAGTACCAATTATCATACACATAAAAGGGTAACACTATCAGTTCTCAATATCTACCAAGACAATAGTGGAAATTCACAACTACATTTGCGTCAATAGATGTCATAATTGCATTGGGTGTATAATGAGCTGACAATACATACGATACATGTTGCTTAATCAAATATTGTCCATTATCTAATTACTACTGTAACTGTTGCTACTGGTAATCTCATTACTCCTCCACAAAAATCGGAAGGTGGTGTAGGAGGTAAACAATAATTTGATTGGAAGGTTATAGTAGAAGGGGAATTTGGAATTACTCTAAGAGTATAGTGATGATCTCGAGTAATTTGAAATCGATGCTGATCAGATGGGACCTTAAATGGTACTTCGCTCACTGTTTGATCTTCTACATCAATTACAATTAGCCTTCCTCCAATGTTTGATTCCGTAATGACGCCAAGTGTCCCTGGAGGAATATTGGGAGCAATTATTTCACCTGAATTACACATACCGGTTGATAAAGATGAGCCATCTGAATTGCCTTGATCTTGACAAAACAAACTATTTCCAGATGCAATGCTATTATCTCCTGATACATTCTGACCGTTTTGCTCTGAAGACTGTTCTTGTTCTGTTTGTTGTTCTGTTTCATTATTACCCTTCCAATCCTGCGATATGGCGGAATCTTGTGCATTTACATTCAGAGGCGAATGGATTGAAACCATTCCTATGGATAAAGTAAGGAAAATGAAAAAGGAGGTTAAACTAAATCTTTTAATGTTCAACATAAACTAGAATTGAATTATATTAATAATAGCTGGTGATCTCTTTAGCCATACAAACTAGCAGAAATATTTTATTATCACTTTTCACTTTAGCCAGTTATAGATTTGATAGTCACCAAAGAAATCAAAGAGCGTAGAGATCATAAAGGACGTCTTATTGATTTTACAATGTGTATGAAATGCTATCACTTTATTGACTTTGAAGATGAACCAATAGGAGCGGATATTAAATGTCGTTACTGTGATACTGATAAATACATTACATTATAGAATTGATAGACCTGAATCCGCAGCCCCTGAGAGGCCGCGCAATCATTTGACGGTACTAGTAATTGAAGACTCCAGAGACTATTTTAATAACGAAAAGAGGTATGACTCTTATTTTATGCTACTAGTAGAACGTATTATTAAAAAGAAAAAGTTAAAAAAATTTATTGTTGACCTAAACCGTTGTTACCGTCATTTAGGTTAAGAGTGAAGGCTAAGTTGTTGCATGATGCGGTTGTGTCACCGAGCTCGGAAAAACAACTTGAATCTTGACCCGTAACTGATGATTGTTCTAATAGTTGTACTGCTTCATTAGATTTCTTGTTCTTTCCACCAGCGTATGCCATATTGTCGCCGTAGGCTACTACTGAACCTATTAAGACTGCTGCAATGAACATTGATAGAATTGACAGTTTGATTTTTTTATCCATAAATAATAAGTATCAATTACAAATAACTGGCTTGCTTAACTTTACTCTGCAACAGTTTTCCCTATTTGATTTTAGGTACTTTACTCTGCAAAAATGGTGTTTTTTGTTGAGTTCGATTAAAATCGCCATAGCGCCTCGATTACCTCTTATCAGCGGCAATAAACTTCGTTTTTTCCTTTCCTCAAGTATCGATATTCGTAGTGGAAAATTTTCATTTTCAAGAGTAAATAAAAAGATAGTGCCTTGCAACCCGTATTTATCAATCTAATTAAGCTTGCAGCATATACATCTAATAAAAATCATGATGCATAAACAACTATAATGTCACAAGGATCCACCGACAAAAATAATAAACCACAACAGGCTGTAGGTGATGCAACCGATAATAGCGAAATCATTTTGGATGAAACAGGCAACATTCCAAAACCGGGGCCTAGAGGGATGGCAAAAGAGACGAAAGAGAGGGAATGGGATAAGGAAAATTTCGAATCTGATGACAAGTAAACCTGTTTTCTGTAAACCAATAGTTACTGCGACTAAGAAAGAATGAAAACAGTGGTCACATATTAAACTCTTATAGTCATGTTGGTTGCAATTATATTATCTCATTATACGTGCTACCTTAATGGCGACGCTTTGTCCTATCGATAGAGCATCATCAAAATAAATTAATATTAATTTTTCTCTTATTTCCAAGGTTATTCAACATCCATACCACGGTAGCCCTTTTCATTTTCAACGCAATTATATGATAGTATGCAATTACTATAGATATCATTGTTAGCACTAGATCTTTAAACTTAGCACTAGTTTATATATTAAATCTACAAAATAATCTTATGAATAAGAAATTAATAGCAATGGGTTTGATTTGTGGCACAGTAATAGTTACTAGTATCGGAATCGTGTTCCCAGAATTGTATACTGGTATCGCAAGTATGGTAATGGGCGGTACATCTATGTCTATGGCACTTCAAGTTTACAAAGCTTCGACTAGAAGAAAAATAAATAAAATGCTATTACAAGAGCTAAGGTAAATTGATTCACTATAACCAAACCCTTTTTTTAATACATAATAAAAGATCTTGTATTGTAAAATAATATTAGACGTCTTGCAATATCAGTAACGAAATCATAACAAGAAGGATAATACTGGTGTTGGGCCACTACACAATGGATTGATTAGTTGACCTTTTTAATTATATTGAAATTGTTCTTCGCAACCCACACGGCGACACAATATTTGTTAGCATACAGATAATAAAACACTAAAGCGGGCTACAAAGCAAAGAATACCCCATACATGGTATTTGTTATGATTTACTAGACTTATTCGATTGATGCTGTTAAGTAAGTGAGAGAATATTCATCAAGTGTTTGTTGTTAATAATTGTGAATTAATTAAATAATTTCATAATCTAAATTGTATTAATTATTAGATTGGCGACGTAACTAGTTTCCTCTAGAGTATTACAAGAAGTGAAAAATAATTTAGTTTTTGCTGCATTCAAGAGCTATTTTTTAAGTTTTCCAAAGTTCTTGTACTTCTTGGTTAAGTCAAACCAGAATTAATGGCTTGGAAATGCGGATATTGACTAGATCAACATTATACCTCAGCAAACACATTTCTAAAAGTTGTGTTGATATTTAACTGGAATAATTTATCTTAAAAACCTCAAAGAAAATCATTTTATCATATAATTTCTACCGTGTTAGCACTAAGTGGACTCAAACTGCTCTAATTATAAACTTTGATAACTAATTTATATCATTGAATCTTAATCTTAAAGAGACATCAAATCAATTCAAAAACAAATCTTTGAAAATAGAAACTATTAAGGGATGTGTCATCGCATTTGTTTTGATTATGACACTAAGCAGTATGGAAATGCTATACCAGAATAGCATTAATGCACAAGTTACAATGTATAAGTGTACCCCTGATATGGGTATCAACGTATCTATGGTAAATTGTTTGTTTAATGACACTGCGGATACATATTATCAATCAATGGTCACCGAAATGAGGCAAAACCAGAGCAATGAAGGTGCTCAGGATACAATCAATGGGACAAGTCAAACAGCAACTCAAGGAATGGAAGCTGCAGTAAATGAGACTGGAGAAGCAATATCAAATGTTACTGGTGGTGTGGTAGAAGGAATTAAGGACTTTGTCAATGGCTCAAGCTAATAATAGAAGTTTAAATACCTTTCTTTAACAATGGCCAAATGGTCTTGTGCGCATTTATCAATTTTCTATGACTAAAACATGGTGTCTTCCTAACACTACTGCCTTGTCTTTGGCCTACATTTCTGACTTCAATATTTCTTTTATATTAGTTTAGTTTTAATTGCTTAATTTATCCTCACTCTCAAAGATCATGCAAGTAATCTTTTTTTACTTATTAAACAATATTTCTTCATTATAGTTCTGGTTATTCTTTGAATCCTTTTTCTGAATTACTATCTTCCTGGTGTCATGTAGTGATAGAATTGGAGTTTGCTTGTAATTTTTAAACTGTATTTCCTAAAGAGTTACTATTAATTTTCAGCTTCGGCCATGGGGTAGCTACTTGTTGTGTTCAATTCCTGGCTATCGGTAGTATTAGCAAATGATAAATGTTTATTATCGGATGATCTGTTATCAAGAAAAACTCCAAGACCACTGCTAGCAAATACCTGCAGTGAATATCCTGTTGTGGTTACCATCAATAGGGCCAAAAGTAGAACCTTATACACAATATAGTTGGTACTTCAACAGTTAAATAGTTAATATTTCCAGCTGTAATCAAGTAAATTAGATATGAAAATTTCACTTCCCTGTTTAATCATTCTTTTCTAAGTTGCATTGAGGATATAACTATAACAAATAAGAACCAACTTATTGGTTTATCTTTAAGTCAACTGAACCTGGTGAATCACTATTAAATGCTGGAATATTATCCATTCCTATAGTTTGATTTCTAACATCATTTGCTGAAAATGACATATTTTGCATACCTTTTGGGGTATTCCGCATTTCCTCAGAATTATTTTTTCCTGTCAAGGTTGAAGTCAGAGTCTGTGCTGCTGCCAATGGTGCAGCCAAAACGGTTAACGCGATAATTCCCATTGCTAGAACCGAAAGGATGAACTGATTTAGTTTATTCATAAATGTTATTGAGTTTGATAGTTTAAATAGAATTAAACAATATCAACTATGGAAATCATATTAATA
>DATELO010000035.1:0-25697 GCA_035276505.1 Candidatus Nitrosocosmicus sp. | reverse complement strand
TTCCATTTTTTTTGAATATTCATTTGCTTTAGCCTCGTCACTTGAATAACATATGAGTATAAGCTGATGAATTGGAAAGTTCCTAATCCCTAATGCAATACCGTCTTGATCATCATCACCAAAGGTGGCTATCTGGAGGGTCTTCATTCTATGATCTTATTACTATGTACTTTATTAAAAATATTTGTAATTATTTTATTCAATTTTCTGTTATACAGCGAATATAGATCAATTATTGATAATTTTTAAGTTTAAACGACTCAAATAGTGACTGTTATATTCACTTTTATTTAATTATTCTATATCTACTTCATGGTTAAACTTCCAAATATGATTTTTTAGTATATCCTTTAATTTAGTTCTGTTCAACAAGGATTATTGATTATGTGAATAGCTTTATCTGGATATATTAATTCAAACAAGATGTAAATTCTCGAATTATCTTCAACTTAAGGACAAAAGCTATTTTGATTAATATATTTTAGTGCAAGTGACTATTGTACTGGATAAGAGTTTTCACTCCTTCCATTCTTGTTTATTATTAATATATCGATACCATCACCACTTGCCGAATCCCTTTGAATAGACGATCGAATAGACTTTAATGCAAGGTTGGTTGCTTTTTCCTCGTCCATATTCTCTGAAAATTCTGCGTCCATAACTCCTAAAGCCATCTCGGCTCCTGTTCCTACAGCTGCATATCTATCAGGCAATACTGAACCTAATGGATCAAGAGTGTAAATTTCAGGTTTTCCGGTTGTTACTCCACCGACTACTACTTGAGTTAAGAGCGGGAAGTATCTTCTTTCGAACATTATCACGGACATCAACTTTGCTACTGAATTTGGCTCAACATTTCGTCGGGTCTCTAGTTTTCTGATTTTTGATAAAGCACTTACTTGTCTAACCAGAACTTGCATATCTGCTACCATACCCGCACATGCCGCACCTACATGATCAGTAACATTAAAGGTTTTTTTAGTATTCTTATTAACTACAAAATTGCCATATGAAACTCTCTTCTCAGCAGCCAAAAGTACTCCATCATTATACGTAATACCTACAGCTGTTGCTCCGGGCATAAATTGAAAAGCCATTTAATAATTTAAAAAAAAGAGTTAGATTTAGTCGTTTCTATCTCAGTATGAATTTACTTTTTCAACATTGAGTAGTCGTGGATTTTTATTGCTTCGGAAATCAATTTATTTTGAATCTCCAAAATATCCTTAGCCTCTGGATACTTTGATCCAACCACTACTTCTGCGACAATATTCGTAATATGTCTAAATAGAAATTCATCCCCTCTTTCAGCCTCAACCTTGTACGTTGAATGGGCTTTGTTCACAAATACTATATTTTCATTTGTGAAACTGTATCTAGGATCTGTTTCATCTTCATAAGGAACGACTTTGTATCCAATTTTTTTGAGAGTAAAGGTTTTCTTTAGAATGGGCTTTCTAACGGTTTTTCTTACAAGATTATTTTCATATGCGGATCCTATTGCTCCGACAGCTGGGGGGTATTGATTATTATAGTTTATAGATTCACCGATAGAATTTTGACCTGGATAACTACTGGAGGCTGTATCATTCATCGTACTTGGATACTTAATCTCGTCTTGACTAGTCCATTTCCCTTCGTTTCTATAATTGCTGCTTGAATCAGGATTCAAAATTGACGGTGATGTAAGAGCGGAATGAGTTGAACCATCGGATCCAGAAGAATTTTCTGGGCTGAATGGATTTGTTTTTCTCTCTTCTCCATCCTTTATTCCACGGTGATATTCGCTGTCTGAACCTCCAGACGAATAATCATTTCTATTTTCTTCAGATTGGTTTGTATCATCAAGAGAATTTGTTATTTCTCCTATTCTTGCTTCTCCTCCATTCTCGAGCGGAAGCGATGTTATCTCCACTGACTCAAAACCTTGTATTTCCTCTCCTGGCTCAAGAGTTTCCAAAACTGCCTGGCCCATAACTTTGTCTATTTCTTTATAAATTTTTGACTCTTCTCTTGTGATCAGAACATCTTCGTATTCAGTTAGGCTTGGGAGCACTTGATCTACAATGTATGATTTTACACTTTGATTAAAACTATTGTATATATCATTTTCAATTAACGCCGATTTGTCGGCGAATCTTGATGTTAAGGCGTCACATTTGACATATCCTGTAACTCTGCTTAGCTTGTTTTCGAATCCAAAAGTACTTCTCAAAACAACGTGATTGCCTACCATTATTGCAATACCTTTCTCATCAGACCCCAAAGGCCTTCTTGCAATTACAATTTCACCTGTTATGCGAGGATTATCTAGGCTTACATCGAGCCTGAATCCTTGAATATCCGGCGATCGTATTATTTGCGAATTAGTCAAGTCCCATTCTCTAAAATCTTCTGCAGATTTAACATGTACGTCAAATAGTGGATATTTCAGAATCGATAATTTTTTGATTTCTTTTGCAAGCTTGTTCACATCGATTGTAATTTTTGAACCTTTCAATAAGATTTCAGTACCATTTCTATTGAGTTTTGATTCCTTGAGTTCGCTCAACTTTGCATGTCCATTAATTAGTTCCTCCAGAGTGTTTCCATCAATGACAATTGATTTACTAAAACCATCCCTGCGAGTCTTTATTTTCATTTGATCAAATGAAGTCAAAAATGATAATCTGCCCGTACCATATCTACCGGTTCTTAATCTTTTCAAGTTTGGCGATAAAGTTTCTTCAGCTTTATGTGGAGAACCCAAAATCAAAAATTTATCCATAGAGTCGGAATTCATTCCTGCGTTATCTTCTATTATGATATTTCCGTTATTCAATATTGTAACGATGACGGTTGTAGCATCTTCATCAAATGCGTTTTCAATTAATTCACGTACAATTTCATAGGGAGATATCCAAGTCTTGGTGGCAAACTCTCTAAAAAATGATGGGTGAACCTTTAATTCCATTGTCAAGATATATTAAGCTTGAAATATATTATTATTTAAACAAATATTAAGAAATTATTGACCAAGTTATTAACTTTTGTTGACGCGCATTGATTATTTATTATATTGGTGTATTAACTAAACCTAAACTCAAAATTTGTGGAACCAGATCGACTAATTTCAATGTTAACTGGGCAGGATGAGTCTCGATAAAGGGATGCACGGTGGTATAGTAAATCAATAAAACTGGAACTGCAGCACATCCTGCTATTGTCAATAGGATAAGCCAAGTTGCTGTCATTTTTCCCGTAAACATGTCATTTTTAAGATTGGATTGGCTATATAAAGATAAAGTTAGACTACAATCAATAAACTATTCTAAATTCGAAAAGAAATTTCCTTATAAGCATTCCAAAATTTGTCTCCTACATAATGCAGATTGTTTATAATCTGTCCTTTTTCCATACCTTGGGCACGGTCACTATCCTCAATTGCTGGTCCGACTGCTAAATATTTTTTAAACTTTTCGTCTTTTACTCCAACTATCTCATCCTTTTTGAAGGAGTCGAAATCGACGATGCCGGGTCTTAAAATCTTCGCACCATTACAAATGAACCTGATCGACCCCGAATCTACGGTAACAGAAGGGAATTTATCGAGTATTTCAGTTTTACCAAGAAATGGCAATATGAATTCATCGGTTGTAAAAACAGCAACTGTGCTATCAATGACTAAGATACTCTTATTTTCTTCGATTTCAAATATTTTTACATTCTTTACTTTTGGTATGGACACTTTTTCCCAACTCTTCTCAAGAATTTTTAAAATTCTATCCGTATCTTTCTTGGACATCACATATGTTTTCAATCAGCATTATTGAAATCTTTGTAGATTATAAAGATGTATTAAATCACAAAAGTGCGAAATTTGTGGCTGTTTTCTCACACTTGATTTTTATTATTTCAACCCACATGTGGAGTTCCGTGATGGATCTTGAAAAAAAAGAATTTTTATAAATAATTATGTCGGAATATATTATAATTAGAGATGAGTGAAACAGCAGGAACAAAATACGAAGTTCCCATAAAACCAGTAGAAAAATCCCTAAAGATTAGCGACAGAGCCAAAGGCGAACTAAAGAGCTCAGGCATGATGGATGAGAAAGGGAAATTAAAACTCAAGGGAGTGAGCCCAAAAATGTTAAAAAGAATGAAACTAGAATCGATAGATTGTCCCGTTTTCAAAAAGGAGCTCGGCTTCGTGGAATGCTATGTTTGTAGTAATTTTCATAGTAGAATAAGTGGCATAGTATATTGTAAGGGGGACCCTCTGGAGTAATAACATGAATCGGAACTAAATATCTTTTTGATTGACACAAGCTTCATAAATAGAAAATCATAGCTATCTTTTGTTTAATTGAGTAAAAAGATCAATAAAGAATTTGGCCTAACCGTTAGGAAGAGTGAAGATTTTAGCGAATGGTATTCTCAACTGGTAGAAAAGGCTGGATTAGCTGATTATATTTCCGCAAAGGGATTCATAATTGTCAGGCCATATGGATATGCCATATGGGAATTAATTAAAGATTATCTTGACTCAAAATTCAAAGAGACTGGTCATGTAAATGGATTTTTACCGTGTCTTATTCCAGAAGGGTTATTGAACAAGGAGGAAAAACACTTCAAAGGATTTAATCCAGAGGTTTTCTGGGTAACTTCTTCTGGAGATTCTCCTCTATCTGAGAGGTTAGCATTGAGGCCGACTTCTGAGGCACTGTTGTATTCAATATTCCCCAAGTGGATATCTAGTTACAGAGACTTACCGCTAAAAATAAATTTTTGGAATACTGCTTTGAGAGCGGAAATAAAATCTACAAAACCCTTTATAAGAAATTCTGAATTCTTGTGGCAAGAAGGCCATACTGCTCACACCGACAATGAGGGTGCCAAAGAACAAGTATTTATGATTTTATCCATTTACAAGAACTTTATCGAAAACATACTTTCTATTCCCACGATTTCAGGATTTAAGAGCAACAAAGAAAAATTTGTTGGAGCTGATTATACTACTACATTAGAAGGACTGATGCCCGATGGCAAAGCGCTACAACTTGGTACATCCCACAATCTGGGCAGGAACTTCTCTCAGCCATTCGAAATAAGGTTTCTAAACAGTAACAATACAGAAGAGTTTGTTTGGCAAACATCGTGGGGTATATCGTGGAGACTAATTGGTGCTTTGATAATGGTGCATGGTGACGACAAGGGACTAATTCTACCACCTATTATTGCTCCAATACAGATCATCATAATTCCAATATATAAAGATCAAAATCAAGAGGTAGTTAAGAAAAATGCTAATGATTTAAGAGATAAACTAACTGACATGGGATATAGAGTACAAGTAGACGACCGTGACGAATTTACTGCAGGATGGAAATACAACGAGTGGGAAATGAAGGGTGTTCCAATTCGGATCAATATAGGACAACGCGATATTGAGAACAATACCGTAGAGGTAGTTAGAAGGGATAATAGAGATAAGAAATTAATTCCCTTGAATACCATTTTTGATGAAATTAAAGTTATCTTTCAAATCTTGCAATCTGAATTGTACAGAAATGCATTTGAATCTCTTAAAAATAGAACTTTTGTGATAGGCGATATTAAAGAATTAAAGTCGCATTTAGACAACGGACAAGGTGGGTTCATGGTGTCTAGTTGGTGTGGAAAAGAAGAGTGTGAGGAAGGGATCAAAGAGGAGACTGGGGCTGATATTCGTGTTCTCCCTTTTGACGCCAAAGACTTGCCTATTGAATCAGAAAATAACGAAATGACCACTAAACTCAAACAATGTGTATATTGTAGACAAGAAGCAAGGCAAATCGCTGTCTTAGCCAGGGCATACTAAATTAACAGACCCTGAATCCTGCGTAAACTTAAACTTTTAGATTAATTCACATTGATGAATCAAACAGAATGTTTATGTAAGGTTCAAATTCCAAATCACTTATTACAAGTTGTCAAAAAAGAACAAGGATAACAAGAGAAAGGATATCAAGATAATTATTATTATTGTAGTTATATTTGCAATAGCGTTTATATCCATTAGAACTGTTTTGTCTGATTCGAACCCCTTCTATGTGGTTGCAAGTGGTAGTATGATTCCGGTCTTAAATGTAAATGACCTTATCATAGTATGGGCCAAGGACAATAACACTTCCTTTGATAGTGCCAATATAGGAGACATTATTGTTTTTAAAGCACCTGATCCTAGCGAAGAAAATAAAACTATAGTACATAGAGTTTCTGCCATCATTGAAAATGGAAACAATTTGACTGGTAATGTAATTCTCTGTGCACCAATTGCCGTAAATGAAGTAATACAAGAAAAGACAATATTGACTAAAGGAGATGCTAATGAATGCTCTATTCCTGGGATCGATTTTCCAATAACCCAGGAAAATTATGTAGGAAAAGTAGTTTATACTATTCCCCAGATAGGGATAATACCTCAAGTACTAAAGCCGCCAGTAAATTATATAATTATGGCAATAATAGCTGGATTACTAATTTTTTCATTTATTCATGGAAGCAAGAAAGATAAACAGGAAGAAAAAGAAAAATTAAAAGATGAATGACTCTGGTGGGGTTCAATTTGGATTGGCCGTCTTGATGTATAGGCAAGACGACCCAGACAAATGCACTGCCTCCAGGCTTGTTAAATTTCATATGGCCAATGAAGTACGAAGAATTCCTGCTTCTTTTGTTGTATTGAATCCCTATGCCGATAGACTTCTTACATGTCCTGATGCAAAGATGTTTAAAGGAATTTGTGGGATTGATTGTTCTTGGAAACTTGCATCAAGAGTAATCCAGGCACCAAAGAAATACTCTAATAATAGGAAACTCCCGGCGCTCCTGGCTGGAAATCCTACTAATTATGCAAAGCTTGGAATGCTATCCACCGTCGAAGCGATATCAGGTGCTCTTTATATTATGGGTTTTAAAACTAAATCAAACGAGATTTTAAATAAATTTAGATGGGGTCATACCTTTATGGATTTAAATTCAGAGATTTTGGAAGATTATTCGAAAGCTTTAGACGAAGATGAGGTAAAAGTAATTGAAAAAGAATACTTTCCAAATTATTTCATATGATCTCTATAGGTCTCCATATTGATAGATAGAGTCCTGAAAGCATAACTTGTCTTTATGAATGAGAATCAAACTTGGAAATAATTTGTAATCAATAATTCATTGATCATGCAGTGTATTAGATTCTTGTATACCGACAAGATTAATAAATCGTGATGAAATCTTTTTCTATGTGAGCTAGCGAGCAAGTTACTTCATTAGAACGAAGAGGAAACTCCTCCCTCACAACGGGTACCTGAATTAGCGATAATTAGAAGGAGACTTCTGGCAACGAAATAGAAAAGTATTCAGTTGAAGTTCATAGCAATGATGATTGATAATCTGAGTGATTTCAATTTGAAATGAAACTGTCGCCCCGGGTAGAGAAAGGCCAAACAGAGGAATATTCCCGTATTGAGACTCAGGTAGGCTGCTTAGCTGAATCTTGCCTAAAACAAAAGGAGGGTTACTACTAGGACACATATCTGGGATTCAAACCGTAAATCTACCATGTTTGAATCCCTTTCATTTAAGACAATAACAAATAAACAACTAATCGTATTTATTACTATTGTAATTATTTCGAGATGTCAAAAGAAGATAATTTATGCTGTCCGGTACTTTTTCCCAGTAATGAATTGTCTAAAAAATTATCTTTAAAATATGGTTATAAAGAATGGATGATCTCTCGATTTTTAAATTATGTGCCTAATCCTGAGGAACTTTTAGAATATATTGATAACAGGGAAAACCTGCATACCTATATAAGAACAAATACGTTAAAGATCAGTCCTAAAGTTCTAAAAGAACGATTACTTGCAAAAGGGTTTATCTTAAGTGATACCACATTAGATGAAGTATTTGAAGTAGTAAATCTAGATTCTTACAATTCAGCTCCCATGTCTAAGGAAGAATCGAGCTCCAAAATAGATAACGATATAATTTCTCAAAATTCATTTTCTTATATTCAAAAACATGGATCCATACAACAAAAATCCAAGATGCCAAGCATAGGATCAACAATAGAATATTTGAGAGGGTATTACTATATTCAGGATTTAAGTTCATGCATAGCCGTAAACGAATTGGAGATTCCATATTCGGATAATCTGGCAGTACTTGATATGGCTGCCGCACCTGGCGGAAAAACTACTCATATTGCCCAAAAATTAAACAATAATGGGTTGATTGTAGCGTGCGAATCAAAGCCCCAGCGACTTTCCTCTCTTGTCTTTAATTTATCTAGATGTTTCGTAAAAAACACTGTCGTGTTTAACATGAGATCCGAAGAAGTCAAAAACATGGGTATAAAATTCGACAGAGTGCTCCTCGATGCTCCTTGTACATGCGAAGGTATTATTCAGAAAGATATATCGAGAAAAAAAAGTAGAACGTTAAGAGATTTAGAAATATGTAGCGATTTGCAGAAGAAGATGATTACTGCAGGATTTAATGCCCTCAAACCAAATGGACTAATGGTGTATAGCACTTGTTCATTCGCACCGGAAGAAAACGAGATGGTTATCCAGCACTTGATCAATAATTTCAAGAATGCTCACATCGAACCTGTTGGATCAGGGTCAGACGGACTGACAAATTTTCATAAATTTAAATTCGTAGGTGAAATGAATCAAACAAGAAGGTTTTATCCGCACTTTCATGATACCAATGGATTTTTTATAGCAAAAATTAGAAAGGAGTCCAAATTCGATGCAGTATAGATTCCCCAATGCTATGGAGGAGACGATTCTAAAACGGTCATATTCTAAATGGAACATTTATGAGCTATATGAAAACGAAAAATTAATTATTGCACCAGTACCAGCGTCAGTACCTCAAACCGATTTAAAAAAAACCGGGTTGCAACCTTACAATCCCTATGTTCAAAACAACACGAAACCAGTTGATACTAGGAATATTGTGAATAATCTAGATAGAAAACAAAATCAAATCAATGTCTCTAACCTAAAAAAAGTTTACCTTTGGGCTCGGTCTCTAGAACATGCTAATTTGTTAATAAACTTGAATCCTGTTCTAATGGGTATCCAAATAGGTATAATCAAATCCAAAAAATTTTTGCCCGGATTAAATTTTGCTGAAATGGTCTTAGATTTTCATAAAAATACCAGGCTTGAATTTCCATATGTAGTGGTAAACGATAAGGCAGCAAACTTGGTTTGCTTTGGCAGGGATATCCTGGGAAGTTCGGTCATTTCTTGTTATGACAAAATAAAAGATAACCAATTATTGATAATCCTAAGTGAAAACAATGAGGTTTTGGGCTTAGGTAGATCAAGGTTTGCTAGTCCATTGTTGAGTCGGCACAACGTAATTACTGTAGACACGGTAGAAAATATCGGAACTTTTTATTTACAGAAAGAGAATAAGGATAGGAATTTAATGGGGATTCAATAAATTTTGTTTGACAAAAAAATTAAAGAGATATCGTCTTATTTTCTTGCTTTTACTAACACAAGGACTGCTACACCTGCCATCATTGCTCCAAAAATAAGCAATACTTGGATAGGAAAACTGCCTGAAGAAGTCGCAACACCTTGTGGTGCCACTGCAGAAACAAACAAGTGTTCTGTTCCTCCTGCTCCACCCTGCTGAATCTGTGAAAATCCACCAATCTGAATTTGTCCACTTGGAGGAGCTGTTAATCCATTAACGTTCACAGTAACCCCATCAATTTCTGCTGATCCACTAGTTTCCTTAACAGTATGTGTTCCCTCTCTAAAGCTACTTTCACCTAAAGAATAAATAGAAACTATTTTTGAATCTCCTTCGATAACTGAGAATCCGTATCCAGCTGCTCCAGCCTGTGCGCCTGTAGCATCAAACAAAAAGTGCCAATTATTCATTGAGGCACCGAATTCCTCAAAATCTAAGATAGGAGTGTTAAAGGCTTCTGCCAGTGTCGTATTCTGTATCTTTGTAGCTACCTCTGGAGCTAATTTTTCTAGACCACCAAATGGATGATTTATATCGATTTGACCCTGTTCTGGAGCGGTTATAATCAGGGGTTCTTCTAACACGATACTTCTCCAGTCCACATCTAATACAGATGTCTCAGTTCCATTGGATTCTGTAACTAGATTCGTAATGGTTGGATGTAATTCAACTTGGTAAGAAAAAGTTGCAGTAGTAGGTCCACCATTGACTGCTGCTCGGTAATCGAGTGTAGCATTCTCAAACTTTACCAGACTTTGCTTTTGAGATAACATGTATTCATTTAATTTATCTAATACAGCGCTCAAGCCATTGCTGCTATCTGAGGTATTTAATGAAAATGAAATTGAATTTTTATTTCCGTCTAACATTTGGGCCATTGTGCTGTTAGCAGGATATTTTAAAGTGATAATTCTGTCTCCAGTAAACGACGCGTCAGCTGCATTCTTAGACGGGGAAACTCCGGCCTCCATCTGGATCGCAAAGCCTTGATTAAAAATTCCGCTAAAAATAACTATTGCAGACAGCAAGACTACATAATTTAGAGAACTTAATTTCAATAAATTTGAATTCCAGTTTCCCTGTTTATAATCTTATTGAAATTTTTGCATTGAAAAAGAATTAAGAAGGATTAGAGTGTAATTAAAATAAATTTTTTATTCATATTTGTGAATTTTGAAAAAAATTATCAACTATTTTAGTAAGAATAGAAACAATAAATAAAAAATGTGACAATGTAGACTTTATCTATTGATTACTATTTTAGCGGGAGGAACAGGTTCTGTAAAGTTGGTTAGAGGATTATATCATGTCTTTAAAGACATTGGAGTTATTTCTAACGTTGCTGATAATTTTTGGCATCATGGTTTGTACATATGTCCTGATATTGATACTATCATGTATGGATTAAGTAATAAATTAGATAAGGACAGAGGCTGGGGCATTAAAAGTGATACTTTTAATTTTCTAAATTATATGAAATTGCTCGGAGTTGATACTTGGTTTAACTTGGGCGACAAAGATCTGACTACTCACATCATTAGAACTCGATTACTAAAGGAGGGCAAAACTTTGTCGGAGATAACCAAGGTATTATCAAAAAAATATGACCTTCATATTCCAATATTACCTGTATCAGATAACCATTACGAAACTAATATGGTAACAAATGACAACAATGTAGTTCATTTACAGGAATATTGGATTAAATATAAAGGAGGATTGTCCTTGAAAGATATAGTTTACAAAAATATCAAACAGGCCAGAATCAGTTTGGATTGTCGAACAATGCTTGAAAAATCAAAATTAATTGTGATTGCGCCAGGAAATCCGGTTTCTAGTATCGGACCCATAATCGCAGTCCCGGGGATGAAAAATATATTACACAAGTATAGAAACAAGATAGTAATGGTTTCACCAATTATTTCAAACAGGGCCATTAGTGGCCCAAGTGAAATCTATATGAGGGCAACGAAGATTCCGCCAACCATACAAGGACTAGTCAATTTTTATTCAAAAATTGCTTCCAATATGATATTCGATATGGTTGATAAAACTGAGGTTGAAGAAAAAATAAAAAGTGCTTATCCCCAGGTTAATTTTTCCTTTGCCAATATTCTAATGAATGATTCTAGGCGGGAATCATTCTTGGCAAGGCATATTGTTTCTAAATTTTATAGATCGTGATAATGAGGTTAAATAATTGGAAGATCCAAAAACGGCAATAATCATTCCAATAAAGAGCTTTGAAAAAAGTAAGACGCGTCTAAGAAAGTTTCTGAATTTAGAACAACGAATTAATCTTTGTCATCACTTTGTTAATGATCTAATCGAGAAAGTATCGAAACTTGAGCAGAGTCAAATTATCTTAGTTACAAATGAATCAATCGATCTGCCTGATACCATAAAAGATAAAAGCCTAATAATTAACGAGGGGGATAAGAATGCCGGAGTAAACAGTGCTGTAGCACTTGCAGATTCATATGTGACTAGAAACAAATTTGAAAAATCTCTGGTAGTTCCGATTGATATTCCCTTGTTTAACTTGTCACAAATAAAAGAGATTATTCAGTATTCCAAAAATTTTGATCAGGGAATTTGTATCGTCCCTTCGTACAGATATGATGGTACTAATATTTTATTAAGAAAACCTCATACAATTATTGAAACCAGTTACGATAACAATAGTTTTTTTAATCACCTAAAAAGAACCATGGAAAAGGATGCATCCATCAAAATTTTTGACTTTGAAAATTTAACGGCGGATGTAGACACAATAGAAGATATAATGCTCATTTTTAAGAGGTGTCTAATTTCTGACGGATCAATTGATGATTTAACCTATTCAAATCCCTACTACCCGAAATCTATCCACAAATATGAAAATAATGCTTTGAATTATCTGTCAAGTATTTTGAAAGAAAACTATGAAATATGGCATTAGGCTATTGGGAATCAAAACATTAGCTGTATTATTATAGGTTAAAATTAAGATATTTATTAGTAAAATGAGAGAAGGAATATCTATAATTGTATCATAATATCATTGCTGTAGTTGTTATCTCATTCATAATAGTCGGATCTTTATGGGGGATAGGTAATTTATTGAACCCACCACGCGAAAAAAACATTCAAAAATCAAATGACACTATCTTGCTGGTAGCTCAAAATAACGCTTTTAATCAAACCAACCCTACCTTACAAGTAAGTTCCAATCAACCTACAAAGCTCATAATCCTTAACAAAGACTTTGTTAAGCATGATTTTATCTCTGAAGAGTTGGGTATTAATACTGCATATCTTAGCGCGGAACAGGATTTTGTAACCGGAATAGCAAGCAACAAGACTGGCAATTATACTTACTATTGTTCCTTTCATCCAGAGATGAGAGGAACAATTGAAATCACTCAATAAATGTATGTATAAGGATATCTTGGAAAAGGGTCATCTAACCTTAACCTGACAATTTCCAAAGTTTTTGGATACACCATGATGAATTGATTAATTGATATCAATAGTTTTCTGTGCTGTGCTATCCATAATCTTACTCTGAAGTTGGCAATAATATTATACTTTCAAATTAGCAATTATTCACTTCGCTTCTCTTTTTATAACCTTTTTACTGTAGTTAATCTGTAGATATCTAGAGCGGATGTATAGACCTGCGGAAGATACATTTTTCATGGCAGATATTGTTAAAAATTACAAGGGAAATTTTGCTTTAGAAGTTGGAATTGGTTCTGGATATTTAACGGGTTCTTTGTGCTCAAATTTCGATTTTGTAATTGGAACTGATATCAAATTTGATTCGATAGTTTACGCAAATAGCGTTACATTATGCAATTATAGTAACAAATTGCTTATTTGCACTAGTCTTGGCTCCGCATTGAAATTTAAATTTGATTTGATAATTAGTAATCCACCTTATTTGCCAACTGATACTGAAGAGATAAGTTTTGAAGACAATGCCATTTACGGAGGTAAAGAAGGGATAGAATTTACTTTACAATTTCTCAATTCTGTTCTACCATTGCTTAAAGAGAACGGAAAGATCTTGTTATTGAGATCATCTCTATCTAACATAAAAAAAATGGATGATTTGATTGGGGGTCTTTTTTATCGAAATAGGGTTTTGGCTCGAAAAAATTTATTTTTTGAATCTTTGGAAATCGTTGAGATATCTGGGTTAAAGAATTCTACTTCTGAAATACGCAAATATTAAATTGTGGTGGCAGCAGCATTAAAGGAGCTGGCCAAAAATATAAAAGAAAAGTCCAGTTATTTGTTCCCCACTCACTCACTCACTCTTATTTTCTCACTAAAGAGGCGGATCTTTGAGCTATTTCTTCAGCCATTCTTGATAGTGATGCAGAGCCTCCCAAGTCATAAGTCAAAAACTTGCCTTCATCAATGACTTGTTCTGTGGCTTTAAAAATGGCATCTGAAATATGTTTCTCTCCCAAATATTCGACCATCCAAGCACCAGAAAGTATGGTTGCAACAGGGTTTACCTTGTCTTGTCTTGCATGTTTAGGAGCACTTCCATGTGCCGGTTCAAACATGGCATATGTGTCTCCATAATTTCCAGAATATACATTACCAATAGACCCAACATGGCCTGAGGCACATTCGGATATAATATCCATAAAAAGGTTGGTGCTGAGCAACAAACTGTCATTGAATCTTTCGGGATTTTTTACTAACTGTTGTGTCATATTGTCAATATAGTATTCTTCAACTTCAATGTCTGGATATCGTTTATTTTCGTCTGTTACGGCGTTCCAAAATATACCATCAGTTTCCTTAAGAATATTTCTCTTTGTAATTGCGAATATTTTCTTAAAGTTTTTTTGCTTTGCCAATTCAAATGCTTTTTTTACCACCCTTCTACAACCTTTTCCTGTAGTCTTTCTTATGGCTACAGCTGAATCATCGCTTGTCTTAAACTCTATACCTGCATACAATCCTTCAGTTGACTCACGCACGCAAATGAAATTTAATTGTAATTTTGAAATCTTGTAAGTTTTAATCGGACGAATATTTGCATAAAGCTGAAATTTCTGTCTTATGCTTACCGCCACGCTTCTTGGCGCCTCAGGATTTGGTACTGTGGTAGTTGGTCCTTTAAAACATGCATCAGAATTACTGAGGATCTCCCAGACTTCGTCAGAGATATATGAACTCCCTTTATTTTTCTCCCACCACTCAGAACCCGCATCACAAGTTATCAGTTCTACGTTAGTATTACACGATTTTAGCACGTTAGTCATCGCATTCACCAATTCAGGACCAGTGCCATCACCATTTATTATAGCCGCTTTCTTATTGCTCAAGTAAACTCAAAAAAGATTTGATGATATTGATATTTATTTTTTCAGTTACTTTGAAACAAAATCAATTTTTCCAAAAAAGGAGTTAGAGAACGGCGGAAATTGACTGCTGTTCACTATCTTGGTAAATTCATTTTGGTCCGAATAATAAGAGTATTGGATATCATAATCGGCTAATTCTAATGTGCTATTAACGTATTTGCCAGTAGAATTATCTACTATTGCGACTGTTTTATTATCGTAAGAATAGATTTTCATCAGATCTGGGAGCGATAATTGCACTGGTCTAATATACTGGACATGAAGGGTATCTCCTACCGAGTCAGTATGAATGGGTTTTAGACATTCCTCACCCTTTTCATTAGGTTGCTTGCCTACATTACCCGGAAACAGATACTGTTTATTATCTACAAACAATTGAACTCTTGGATAAACATTGTAACTATCCAATGAATGTGCCTTCAGACATACACTTAGTATCTCTGGCGGAGGTACAATCTGAGTGAATACTAATCCAAATAATACTGCTGCACCTATAATTATTGGAGGCAATAGCAGATCCTTTTTTCCCAACTTTTGAAAAAAATTCTTCTTTGGAACCCCCTCTTTTATCTTCCTCTTGGGCACAAAAATCACTATGTCCTAACAATATAAATTCTTTAGAATATCACATAATCTAAGAAATAAAAAAAATAAATGTAAAACGATCATAGGAAAGTTGTTGCTAGAGGTGCACATTGACGGCGCAAGCAGAGGTAATCCAGGTTTGTCTGCTATTGGAATTATAATAAAAGAGAATGATAAAGTGGTCAAAGAATATGGCGAATTCATTGGTATAAAGACCAATAATCAGGCCGAGTATGAGGCACTACGAAGAGCACTAGAAATCTGTACTGACTTTGATAAGGAGATCAATATATTATCAGATAGCGAATTGCTGATAAACCAAAGAAATCAAAAATACAGAATCAGAAGCCAAGAGCTAAAAATACTATCCAGGGAAATCGCTATATTGGAGAAAAATTATGACAAGATAACGTATAGACATATACCCCGATCAAAAAATAGTCGTGCCGACTACATGGCCAATAAAGCACTCGATAAACATCTTAGTACTAATACTGATGCTCAAGTCCGCAACTGAACTCAAGTACCACCACCATCATCACCACCAACACCACTACCCCACTACTAACGGCTAATTGAAACAATCAAAATTGTATTTAAAAAACTATTATTACAATTGCGACTATGAAAACAAATACAAAATATTTTACGTAGTAAAAATTATTTGGTCCAATAAAATCATACAATCAAATATTCGTATTAACTAATAGTGATTGGGCGGCTATGAGGAATCAGAGTTATCACGTATTTAATATGAAGAAAAGGCATTTGACTGAGCCGCTTTACAATATCAATTTTATAATGCGTTTATTTTTTTAACAATTGTCAGAATATCTTCATCAATAATTCTATGTTCTAACCCTACCTTCTGACCACCGTATTTCACACTCTTTCCCCAAATCTGTGCAAACTTGAAATCTCTTACCATATTTCGATGAATTTTGTTACAAATATTTTGAACAGTACTGTCTCTTGGCATAATAAGTGGCTCAACCAAATCTGCTTCTTGACCCTTTGGCTTCATATAAATTCTAATAAAATCTAATTTGTTGTAAATTTCTTTTTTTAAGGACTCGATATTCTTATTGGTATCCGCAGAAACTGCCACATAAGGTACTTTTAATTTTGAAGTTACTGATTTAACGTATTCTGGGTCAACTAGATCTATCTTGTTTAACACCACCAATGAAGGAATATAAACTCGATTGCCTGACATGACGTCAATTAATTGATCTATAGTTAACCCCTTTTCTCTTATTGTTATGCGGCCATTATGTATCCCGTTAATACGCATGACATTTCTAATGAAATTCTCGTCAACGTGGATCGCGGCCTGAATATTAACTGATATCCCGCCGGTTGAAGTTTTTTCTAATGTAATATCGGGAGGTTTTTCGTCGACTTTCACACCGATTTCAGATAGCTCTTTTTTTATGACTTCGAGATGGTTGATTTGAAAAATATCCAAAACAATTAAAACAAGATTAGCATTTCTGGCCACGGATAAGACTCTTTTTCCAAGTCCCTTTCCTGCCGCGGCTCCTTCTATAATTCCGGGCAAATCTAGAATCTGAATTTGTGCTCCATTGTAGTCGAGCATACCTGGGACAGCAGTCAATGTAGTAAAAGAGTAAGCACCTGTTTTTGATTTTGCATTAGTTAATGCATTCAATAGAGTTGATTTACCTACACTTGGAAATCCGATCAAAACAACCGTGCCATCCCCTGCTTTTCTGACATCAAATCCTGCACTTCCACCTCCTGTGGAAACAGTTCTACCATGGGTATTTTCTTCCTGTTCTCGTTTTAATTTTGCAATCTTTGCCTTTAGTAGACCTATATGAAATTCGGTAGCCTTATTTATTTGGGTCTTGTGAATCTCATCTTGGATCGACTTAATTTTCTCTGGAATTCCCATTGGGTTTAACTCTTCTTAGAAAAATAATAATAAAAATTTTGTTGATCCCAATATCGATTCCGCTGATGTAGGAGTAATAGCATTGACTAGCAGTAGCATTGTAATAATGGTGTAAAAGTTGGTTTTGGATTGGTCTCTTACTTCTGCTTATTTCATTATTTTAAAACCATGAAAAACTTGAGACCATATAATACTGCTATGCTACAAATAAATCCAAGCATGCCCAACCAAGGCATAGCAGGCATCTTGGGTGATTTTAGCTTAATCTGATGGTCATCGACTATATTTGTAATATAATCTTTAATAAAAGAGTGCCATAATTGATACTCTATTCGATGTTTTTTTAATATCGTCTCAATTTCATACACAACGGGAACCCTGACAGATTTGATGTGTTGAAGATAATTTCGAGAAATCTCTACTTCTGCATGAATTCCGATCAGACCTTGGTTAAAATCAAGCAATCTAACATGCATTTCCCATGGTCTCTTCAACTTTTTTGAAAATCCGCTACCAATTTGTGTGGGTTTCTTATGTTCAAATTTTACCATCTTAAATCCTTCAGAAACTAAAGTATTGACAATTTCGTCTTTTCTTATTTTAACCATAAGAAAAAGATGATCCAGTTCTACCTCCTCTCTCTTTATGAGGTTTTGGATTCCTTGCAGAAGGTTAATTCTTCTGGGATACAGTGTAGAAAATTCAGACATGTAACGTTTTCTCCAATTACATTTTGATATAAGATTCATTGACTATTTATAATTTAAAAAATTAAAACTTTTGATAAACGATATCTAGGAAATTTTTCCTGTCAAACCTCTTATGTATATGTCATATTTGCTGTCAATACCCAATGATTCACTTAAAATGGGCCTATTTGTAAATTTAATATTCATTCCTCGCAAAATAATTACGGGAGTTGAAGCATCCGATTCACCCATTATCATTGTTCCGATTGAAGCCAAACAGTCTGCAATGTTTTGTGATGTGTATTTCAAGACATTCCCAAAAAGATCTTTGGTTCCTTTCAAATCTATAACTGGTTCAAATCCGCTACAAGCCAGTGCTACACCTGTAGTACCTTTTCTCATGGGCAATATTCTACTATCAGATAATACTATTCCAATTTTTTTCCCATAGTCAATCAGGAATTTATTGCGCAGATTTTCTAATGATTCATAGGGACGTTTTGGATACAATACCACATGGTCTGCGGGGACATTTGATTTATCAATGCCCGCGTTTGGGGCCAGAATATTTTGGACAGACGTGAGAACAAATCCATATAAACCTCCAAAAATCTCATCGGACTCTCTCATGATTAATTCCATCATTTTCGGGTCTATATGATACTTTTTGGCCATTAGATTTGCCTCTTGGGAGGGTTTGACATCGCTTAATTTCTTTATTCTGCCCTCACCAATGGCTAAATACTTACTTGAGATAACCAGTATGTCAAAATCTTCTATGGATATATCATTTTTATTTTTGATAATTTTCTCATATATATCAAATCTAGAGGATTCTCTTTCTAGGTAGATGGGGATTATTTCCAAATAGTGATGATCAGCTTGAAACTTATTAATATATTACATTCATACGAAATGAAAAAAGGATAATAATTCATTATTCAAAAAGTATTAATCTTTAGATGTAGCAATTCAGTATATCACTATGGGAATGACATTAACTGAAAAAATTCTTTCTCATTCCTCAAATTCAAAATCTGTTGCACCAGGTGAGATTATTTTCTCAAACGTTGATAAAGTTATGATTCATGATGTCTCTGGTCCTGGGGTAATAAAGGTCTTTAAGGAGTTGGAAAAAAAAGGTATCAATTTGGAAAAAATTTGGAATCCTGATAAGGTCTGGATTTCCGAAGATCATTTTGTTCCCGCCTCTGATAGGATTTCAGCAGATAATGTTATACAGCTGACAAATTGGGCTCAAAAATATGGAATTAAGCGACATTACAAATATGGGATGGGGCAGTATGGCATCTGTCATACAATATCCCATGAAGAAGGTTTGGTATTGCCCGGAGAGGTCTACGTAGGTGGGGATTCTCATACAAATACGACTGGAGCGGTGGGTGCGTTTACTGCAGGTTTGGGTCATACTGACATTGCATATGTTATTAAATATGGTAAAATTTGGTTTAAAGTACCTGAGACAATGCTATTTAAGATAAATGGAAAAAAACCCGATCATATTATGGCTAAGGACATTATCCTCAATATTATCTCGGATATTGGAACGGATGGGGCAAATTACAAAACAATGCAGTTCACAGGTGAAGTTGTAGATAAAATGGAGATGGAAGAACGATTCACATTGACTAACATGACTACAGAGGCAGGAGCCAAAAATGGAATCATTGAACCGGATCAGATCACTGCGGATTATTTAAGTAGCAGGAATAATTCACCAATTAGGTTGGATAGAGGAGATCCTGATGCTACCTACAGCGAAATATTTGAATATGATTGCGAAAAAATGGAACCATCCGTAGCAAAGCCGTATTCACCTGAAAACGTAGTCGCTGTGAGGGAAGTCCCAAATACCGAGATAGATAAAGCCTACATCGGATCCTGCACCGGGGCCAAACTTTCTGATTTGAGATCTGCTGCAAGAATCCTAAAGGGTAAAAAGGTTAAAGTACGAACTGAAGTACTTCCTGCTGCTCAATCCATATATATGAAAGCAATCAAAGAGGGCCTAGTTACTATTTTTATGGAGTCAGGAGCAGTAATTGGGCCTCCCACTTGCGGGGCTTGTTGTGGCGCTCATATGGGTGTTTTGGGAAAGGATGAAATTTGCGTAAGTACTACGAATAGAAACTTTCCAGGACGAATGGGTCACGTCTCCTCTCAAACATATCTGGCTTCACCGATAGTTGTTGCTGCATCAGCTGTTACTGGAAAATTAACTGATCCGAGAGATCTTTGATGACTTTAAAAGGTTTTATCCACAAGTATAATAAGGCAAATATCGATACAGATGTGATTATACCTGGTCCCTATCTGAAAATCCATGATCATGATGAGCTAGCTAAACATGCGATGGAAGGAATTGATTTAGACTTTACAAAAAAAGTATCTAAAGGTGATTTTCTATTGGTTGGTCATAACTTTGGATGTGGTTCAAGCAGGGAGCACGCACCAATAGCTCTTTCTAAAACTGGGATCAAAGCTATTTTGGCTCCCTCCTTTGCAAGAATTTTCTATAGAAATTCCATAGATGGAGGATATTTATTACCTATTGAAATTGAAGAAGATGTTTTAGAAAAAATTGGGGATAAAGATGAGATCGAAATCGATCTTGAGAAGAATATTATTACAAATCTATCCAAGAATGAAAAATACTCAATAAAGCCCTTTAGCAAGATAATTGCTGGCATAATTGAGGCCGGAGGGCTATTTAATTACAAAGTTTCTTAATATTGTTGCTTAATCATAAACCCAACTAATATACCGGTGTAGTTTACAAATCAATCCCATTAGATTTTACCATGCTTGATTCTGAGGTTATTTTTTTCTTAGTCTAGAAGATTAGTTTCTTGGATACTAGAAATCTTTTTACATTTTGAAAATTGGTAAAGATATTTTTTTATAAAAAAATATTTTAGATCGAATTACTCTTCTCAGAGGGTATCAAAAGTTTGAATACAATTTGGCAGCTTCCGTAATATCATCTAAGGTCCTATATTGCAAGTCGAGATTTTGTTGAGAATGATAAAACATCATCTGACTCTTCGTAGTTTCATCAATTGCGTTTGTTTTTGAGTAGTACACTGTAAGCTCAAAATTATTATTACTTTCTTTTAGTTTCTCTATCCAAGACAATTGTATGCTGCCATAGTGAGCAATCAGGTCTATAGCCAATGCACACGCAAAATTGTAGCATATGCCATTTAATTTTTCGATAACAAGATCGGGTGCAAAGATTTCAATTATTTCTAATTCTGCTCTTTTACAACTAATCTTAAAATTGTTTTGTAAAGTATTACCAATCGAGCGGTTGATGTAAAAGACGTCTACATTACATTCTTTATAAGTAGACTCTGCTATGGTTTTAAAATTTACCATTTGATTTATTAGTTTGATCTATTAAGATTCTTCTTTTTATCTTTTGATCGTAGAGGAAATTAACAAAAATTATGTTCGAACTTAAAAGATTGATTGTTATGCTTTGGTGGACATAAAGAAGAAGACCGAAAAGGGATGAAGAGGGGGGAGGGAGGGGAGGGCGCGAAAAGAGGGGCAGTGTGGAGAGAATAGAACCTTGAAAAAAAGATTGAAGAGGCTAAGAAGTATGACATGTTATTCGTTATCCTTGTCCTATAATTTTTATTGTGTGTCCTTTCAGGATATTGTTCCCATTAATTTTCTGTATGTTTCTAGTCCACTTTCAATATCATTCTTTACTATTGATTGAGATTGCTGGCCACTAAATGAATAGGTCACCAGGAAAGGCTCGTTTGTTATGAATCGTAAGCTGTTGCCTGAGAACGATACACTGCCGCTGACTTTGGGTACATCAAATAAATCACTTGTAATTATGATTGTGTTATTCATTGGAAACGTATAAAGGGTTCCAAACTGAATTGGCAATTTGAGAGTGTTATTTAAAGTTAGAATATTTATTGATTGAAGTTGGACAGGTTTACTTGATGTAAATGTAAGTATCCCTGAATATGTTATGCTACTGTTTTCCACTGGGAAAATGTAAAAAGATTGCTCAAGTCCTGTAACTTGAACAGGATCGTCTTTAGATGTGATAGTTCCTACGAGGTTAATTTGCTTCGAAGAAAGTATGGGCGCTAGTACTGTCTCTGGGGATAGCAAATCTTCACTTGTGGCGTTAACTATCTCTATTGAACTATTTGACAATGGTTCCTGCAATGGTATTGATACTAAGGATGATGACACTGCAGATACACTTAAAGGAGAACATGCTAAATATCCAAAGACTGAGATCGAGACTACGGATAGAAGGATAATATTTTTGTAATTAAGTGAGATATTTTTCATTGGTAAATTCACCTTTTTATTAGCAATTCGTACATGAGATTATAAATAGTTGATATTAGTACTATTGAATCAAATCAGTTATGCTTTTTTGGATGATTTGTTTTGCCTCTGCTGAAATATCATAGTAATCCAGTATTTTTGCAGGGTTTTTAATCAATTTTTTCCTGAATTCAGGCTCACTGGCTGCCTTTAGTAGAATCTCACTTATTACTTCAGCTTCCATATTGATAGAACTCAAGTAATTCCTCAAGTGGATTTAGAGTATATATACTTTATTTAAATAAAAAAAATTTGGTATGACGATGTCTAGAAGCACTAAGGATATGGGTCATTGCTATAACTGCAAGTTACCTTGTTTCACATGTTATAATAATTAAAATAATATATTCCTGACGAACCTATCGTGTTTATGTTTATTGGCAAGCGAGTCTATCTTTTTACTAAAATCAAGAAAAAAATGGAATAGCAATGGAACCTCAAGAATCCAACCAGTAGAGGAGACACTTGAGAAAGTGAATCCATTAGTTAAAGAAATAGGAATTACTAGAATAGCCGATATCACCGATATGGATAGACTGCGAATTCCTAATTATTCTGCAGTGTTACCTGGAACAGAAGACTACATATGGGTATATAGTGGAAAAGGTCCTACAAAGAACCATGCAAAAGCAAGCGTAATAATGGAAAGTATAGAGAGATATTCTTCGCTGCCTGCAAATTATGAAGGAAAAATTTTAAGAGGCAAGTATAAAGAACTTTCCAAGAGTTATAATGTCTTAAAGTATGACGAGGTTGTAGAGCCCATATCGTTTCAACTAAATGATGAAATGAATATGGATTATTGCATCGGCTATGACCTTATCAACCAAACAGATATTTTGGTACCATCGCCTTTAGCTATCTTTAGATATACTCCTAGTCCTCCATCAATAAATCCTTATTCGTTTTTTCATACGAATGGATTAGCATCAGGTAATGTAATGGAGGAAGCCATATGTCATGCACTTTGTGAAGTAATAGAAAGAGATGCCGTAAGTATAGCTGAATTTTCTAGCAGTGCTTTTCAATACCACCTTCTCAAGACAATTGAAAATGAGTTTTTAAGGAAGGGTGTTAGGCTAAAATCACTAGATTCTAAGAATTTTATAGATGATAATGCCATTTATTCTGATATCGACCTAAACGGATTGGGTTATAGTCCTGTAGAAAGGATTGTTAGAGAGTTCAATAAATGCCACATTTCCCTGACGGTAAAAGATATCACAACAGAAATAGGGATACCTACATTCATAGCAAGCAGCGTTGAATGGGTCAATCATGATTATGGTTATCTAGTAGAAGGACATGGTACTCACCCTGACTCGAGAATTGCATTGATGCGTGCTATCACAGAAGTATCTCAATCAAGAGCGGCCAATATCCAGGGCTCACGCGATGATTTGAGAAAGATGAAATATGATCCTCAGAACAGTGATGAGAATAGGTCGTGGCAATTTATGGCTTCTCCAAATAGGAAGGCATTCACCGAGGTTAATTCCTTTTTTCATGAAGATATACTAGATGACATTAAACTAATTCTTGGAAACCTAAAAGATAAGGGCTTTAAGAATGCAATAGTGGTTAATTTGACAAATTCTAGACTACAAGTTCCGGTTGTTCGAATTATCGTTCCTGGATTGGAAACATTTAAGATAAACAAACTGGCTGTAGGTAGTCGAGCCCGGGAGAATGCAACTAAATGTCTGACTCTAAGCCGATAATTTTTCTTGGCCCTTCTCTTTCAACAGAGAAAGCTACAAAAATCTTGGACGCCGATTATAGAAAGCCTGCCAAAAAAGGAGATTTTTTGCAATTAGTGTTCAAAGAAACAAAATTTGTTGGATTAATCGACGGATTTTTTCTGCAAGATTATCCTCCAACTCCAATCGAAATATACAATCTATTAAGGAAAAAGGGGACGAAAGTTTATGGATCGTCGAGTTTGGGAGCACTTCGCGCTGTAGAACTATCCAAATATGGAATGATCGGAGTGGGCAAGATATTCAATTTGTTTAAAAAGGGTATACTCGATGCTGATGATGAAGTTGCAGTTACCTTTACAGACTATTCTAATTACAAATCAGAAGCGCTGATAGACATAAGATATAATCTCTTTTTAGCTTATAAGATGAGAATTATCGATAAAGAGGCCAAAAAGATTATTCTTAGAATATCAAAACAAACGTATTTCCCTTACAGAACTTATGGCGATATATTAGATAAATGTAAACATGATTATCCCGAAATTAATCTACAAATAGAAAAATTCAGAGAGTATGTTCAAACGAATAGGAAAAGTCTGAAGGAAAGCGATGCTGTATTGTTATTGAAGCGGATAAAGGGCGATATTGAATCATTCAACAGGATAAAATAAGGTAATTTTATATCTTCTCTAAATAATAAAAACATTATTCATGAGTAATAACTTGCTAAATTTTTTTTCGAGTATAGATTCTTATCATATCTATATTGTAGTTTTTTACTTTTCTGCATTCATGATGCTCTATATTACAACTTTTGGAATGTACTGGAGTTGGGTTGAATATGATGCATCTAGAACCATCAATATAGGAGAAATAATTGTCAAAAATGATCTCTTATTTGAAGGATCGGGTAAACTAGTATCTTATTTGGCAATATTTTCCGTCATAACCTGGTTCTGCGTTACTAAAATTGGTTATAAGAGAGTACAGAATACTCCAATGATCCTACGATCTGTTTTATCGGTCATGTCGCTGATATTAATTGTTGTAGCAGCATATGAATTTGTTTACAATTTTACTGTCTGGGGTTCCCTAATTACCGTAAATACTATAAACAACTCTCTAAACGTCGATGAAATTAATATTAATTATCCAAATCCAGAGACTCCGTGGAATCTAGTCTTTGCCACCAAAATGACACTTGCGGCACTGATTATTTCTTGTCACGCTTTTTTTGTTATTAATAGAGCTGGAAAAAAATCGGCAATGTACATAGAAAAAAAGTAATAACTCAAGATTTGCTGATTACCAAAAGGTATTTCCTCCCATCCATCCTTTTAGGACTGCATATTCAATTTTGATTAAAATGGTCCTTTTTTTCGATTAAATTAAACTTAATTATCTTTTAAATAATGGATTGTTAAATAATATTAGTATTTTTACATAGTAATAGTCGTGTAGAAAACAAAAAGGTAGAAGACGACTAATTATTAACATAAGAAATTTTTATCTCCCAGGTCTACTTATA
>DATELO010000034.1:0-2188 GCA_035276505.1 Candidatus Nitrosocosmicus sp. | reverse complement strand
ATTATCACAACCACTGAAAGCAAGATTTATGAAAAATGGACAGAGTATATGGGTATAAAAAATTATACTGTTTATGATAAGGTTACGCCTGATCCAGCTATTGAAACTATTGAATCTATAAAAAATGAATTTGAGGGAAAGAATATCTCATGTTACATTGGATTAGGCGGTGGGAGCTCTATGGATGTCTGTAAATATCTAAGCAAGTTAACTGGTGTTCCAAAGATATTGATTCCAACCACTTTTGGAACTGGGGCAGAGATGACAACATATGCTGTGATTAGTTTTGACCATAAGAAAAAGCTATTGCAAGATGAAGCCTTTTTAGCCGACGCGGCCATTGTCGATCCTTACTTCTTACCAGGAACACCTTTTAATATTATGCGCAATTCCGCATGTGATGCAGCCGCACAAGCATCAGAGGGATTTGACAGCAAGCTCGGTAACCCTTTAACAAAATTATTCTGCAAAGAGGCTTTTGATATTCTAGAAGATGCTATAATCAATGATAAACCGGAACTTTTACCGTATGGTGCAATGCTATCAGGTATAGGTTTTGGCAATTCATCGACTACTTTGGGACATGCACTTTCTTATGTTTTTTCTAACGAAGGTGTTCCACATGGTTATTCGCTGTCCTCCTGTACAACTGTGGCTCACAAGTTTAATGATTCTCAGTATACAGAGAGATTTAAAAAAATATGTCAAAAACTGAAATTTGAACCGTTGAAGCTCAAACAACCATTAGATGAAGCTGCCGATGTGATAATGCCAGATAGAGGACATCTTGACAATAATCCAAAAGATGTATCAAAACAAGACATCATTAAATGCTTGGATGAGATTGTAAACAGCAATCCCCTCGCATAATTAAATTCCCAATTTTTTACTTAGGAAAAACTATAAATTCATATTATTTCCTTATCAAGTTATCTTATGACTACCATTAACAAGAGTATGGATATTGCTGCACCATTGAGTGAGGTTTTTACTTATTTTGCTAGGCCAGAACATATGGCAGATCAATTTCCAGAAAATATGGGTCTAAATGTAATTCCATTAGAGGTAAAAAACGGATTTGGAGTAGGTACGATCTTCAGAATAAGTGGAGATTTCGACGGTAAAAAATTAGAATGGGATTGTGAAACTATTGACTATATTCCACATAAGAAAATAGTAGCCAAAATGATTGAAGGGCCTTTTAAACACTGGCAAATAACTGTCGATTTTGATGAATTAGGAGAAAAAAAGACTAGAACAAGTCTTACGGTAGATTACGATATGCCAATGGGTCCATTGGGTGGCTTGATAGACAAGGTAAAACTAAAGAAAATAGCTGAGAGAGGTATGGAAAATGGTTTGTATCGTGTTAAAGCTCTATTGGAGGGAACCGGATCAATTCCGGTTTATATTACATTGGAAGCTTACCGAAAGGTTTTGAAAGAAAAAGAGAGTCGAAAGTGTTCCGTTTCTGAGGCGATTGTTGCTATAATAAATCAGAATCAGGAAGCAACCGCCACTGCTCCGGCTTAAAAACCATAAATTTTTCGATTTTAAATTTTAAATTAGTTTAGTTAGTTTGATTTAAATAGTGTTTTAGTGATTTGATTTAATCGTAGGGTTCGTAGCTCAGCCAGGTAGAGCGTCTGGCTCTTAACCAGATCGAAAGAGGTTAAAATGTCGTGGGTCCGAATCCCACCGAACCCGCGTCAATATTGGTCTTTTTATTCCACCTGTATATTATATTAGTAAGACAAATGACGAAATCTGTCAATGAAATCAACCAATCAGCATCGGCATTAGAACCACCGAATCATCGATGCTTCCCTATCTTAGACTCGTGATCAAAGTACATCCATACTTAATAGTTTAAAATGAATTAAACATATTAAATCGTCTTGATATTGGCAATGGTTAACAATATCTTTAAATATATCTTGTAGCGTATTGAACCAGTAAATTATTACATGGAAATCATGGGGGATCATCTTCTCAATTGAAAGTTCAGCGTTTGTCTGAATTCAAATCGCTAAATATTGAAACTTCTTATAAATTAAAATCGATATTCTTTATCTTTATCATTGCTTCTATACCCGTAATCACTCCACTGATGTCTGTAGGTTCTGGACCGTATTCTATGGTGTCTGCATCTGCTATCGAAACACCTACGCCTTTTTTTCAAAGTTAC
>DATELO010000033.1:0-3225 GCA_035276505.1 Candidatus Nitrosocosmicus sp. | reverse complement strand
TCTAAAGTAAAATAACAAAATTTCAAAAAAGAATAGTTCCACATGTAGTAAATTCGAGTCAAAAGTTATACTGGCAAAGAAAATTAGTGTGGTCACAGTTGTCCCTGTTGTTGGGACTAAAAAAATAGTTAGGTTAGTTTTTCTATGGGATTACCTATTATGTTTCCCCATTCAGTCCATGACCCGTCATAGTTTTTAACATCAGGATATCCTAGCAGATATGTTAGAACGAACCACGAATGTGATGATCGTTCTCCAATTCTGCAATAAGTTATTACTTCATTTTCTGGTAATACGTTCTCAGATTTGTATAGTTGTGACAACTCCGAAGCCGACTTAAAAGTTCCGTCATCGTTTAATACTTTTGCCCAAGGAATGTTATGGGCACCCGGTATATGACCCGCTCGTTGGGCATGTTCTGTAGGATATTCTGGTGGTGAAGCTATTTCGCCATTATATTCAGGTGGGCTCCTAACGTCGACCAATCTGATTTGAAATTTTCTTCTACTTATTAGAGCATCCTTAATATTAGTTAAATAAACCCTAATCTTTTCATTGGGTTCAAAAGCGTCTGACTTTTTATACTTGCCTTCTGATATTTGTATAATATCCTTAGTAATAGGTCTATCTTCTTCTAACCATTTCTTTCTTCCACCATTTATCAATTTTACATTTGGATAGTTGTAGTATTTGAAAACCCAAAAAGCAAAAGCAGCAAACCAATTGTTAAAGTCTCCATAGAGAATTAATGTGGATCTGTCATTATCAATTCCTAGTTTTCTTAATACATCGACATATTTTTCAACCGAGAGGATGTTACGCGTCACAGGATCATTAATATCTTTCCTCCAGTCCAATAAAATAGACCCTGGAATATGACCTAAATAGTAATTAGCCTGAGAATCGTAATCTACTTCCACTATCCGGATCTCTTTGTCGTTTAAATGTTCCTCAACCCATTGTGTATCTACTAGTACCTCGGGATGAGCATATTCAATTTTTGTTGCTTGTGCCATAAGATAACCATCGCATTGCAAAATATGATTACTTTGGTTTACGTCATTTATTACCAATATACGTCAATTATACATATATAATTATATCATTAATCACGAATAATGAGCATCAAATTAACGCGCGATTGCGTAATATTCATAGAATAAGAGGAATTTGCATAGTCCGATCTTATTAAATCATTTTTTAAGTATAGATTACTCGATGTCTACGACCAAAACAATCTTAAGCCCAAAAATAGCAAGTAAGGAAAGCATTGAAAGCCAAAATACCCTTCTGCAATTAGAAGTGTACAATAAGAAGCAAAACAGAAAACCCATATACAGTTCAGCACCTATTACACTGAATAATTTTGTTGCCTGTGACAGATGCTTTGGATATAATCCAATAGAGGATATTCCTCTTTCATATACATATTTAACAAACATCTGCCCAGAATGTGGTTACAAAGGAGTGAGATACATAAGTACATCAAGCAATAAATTGTTTGGATATGTTCATAAAAACATTTACTAATTCTTTTTTCCTATACGTGAAAAGGTATTCGGTTGTAGCACATAAAGAAAATTATTTTAGCTTAGACCAGCCACACAAGTCTGACATTCAAAAAAAATAAATTTGAATTGTTGTAAAAAACTCCCAGCATCTAGATAATTTCCAATTTTAATTCGTTTTATGGTCTGTGAGATGAAACATAATAAATTTAATTTGCTATTTATTAAACTAACCATCATATGCGTCATTAATCTAATGAAAATGAAAATTACAGATTAGGTCATTCAGAAAATATATTCTAAATGTTCCTAATCTGTAATTGCATGAACATATATTCGCTCACAGTCGTTGCACTGCGAGATCTATCATTTGGATAGAAAACAATAATATTGTTTTTATACACGAAGAATTTACTAGGTATACGAAATTTCTACCTATGAATAGAATTTTATTAATCTATTAATTGTTAAATACGAATTGTAGATTTCCCATGATGTTTTATATATTTGGTGCCTTTATGAAATTGGTAATATTAAATTATTAATTTGTTATTAAAAGATAAAAAATATGACTAATAGATTAGATTAGTCAAAAATTACTGAGTTACAGTAAGAGTAGCGTTGCCGTCAGTCCAATTGCCTTCTTTATCTAAGCTTGATGAATTCACAGAAGTACCATTATCAGATACCCCAAGATTTGTATTCTCTGTATTAGAATCGTTTTGTGAAAGTGCATAATTCGCGTTACTGACGAATAAGACTCCTACAAATAGGGCTACTGTAATTCCAACAAACAGACTGTTTTGAACTAATTTATTTTTCATTAGTTTGTATGGGTTAAGCTGACTATTTTATTCCTTTTATTTGTGCAAATTAGGAAAAAAACATGTAAATCTTACATGTTTAATATTCAACATCCACCCATTCATTCGGTAAATACTCAATTGCTTGAATCTTTTAAAAATAGTTAACTAAAAAAAATATGGGATTGGATTTATTAATAGAAACTTATACGGAATTTACTGATTGTTTTAAATCAGCTGTGCTAATACGGCTGTTTATATGAGTTAACTTTTGTAGTTCATCTAAATATGTACTATATCTTTTGGTAAATCCTTTCTCATCGATATTAAAATGAATATCGATGTTATTGGGTTCGGATATTATGGCAAATTGTGCTAAGAGTTTTCTAAATTCTGGATCATATTTAATGTTCTCATATTCATTTACTATTACCGACAAAAGTAATACCAACCTTCTTCGCAATCCTAAGATATGATAAGAATGTGTGAGATATATTTTAGCATCAAAAGAATCTCCATTCAAGGCAGATAAGCAAAATTCAAACAAAAGGTTTTTCAAGGGCAAACCTGAGCCATCTTTTAAAATGGACCTGTACTTACGCGGACTTTCTACGAATTCTTCAATCCTTGCATCTTTTAGAAACTTATTGAGCAGCTTTACGATTTCCCTGAGACTAATAGTTTTTTTTCCTAGTTCTAAAACACCAAGCCTTACTGCTATTCGATCCATATCTTCGAAATAGAATTGGGTATCCACGTCTGTATTACCATCTAATTTCCCGATACCATCAGCTGTAATTTCAACAGGGATATATTCAACTAGCCTCTCTATTTCCTTGAAAATACCATAAGACACGTTAATCGTCACCTTGATATATTCTCAAATCATATTTAATACCCTTATGATAGACGTA
>DATELO010000032.1:0-8584 GCA_035276505.1 Candidatus Nitrosocosmicus sp. | reverse complement strand
AGCAAAGTTTTGAACCAATGTCTGAACTTTAGTCTCATCTGAGGGATTCATTACATTTCCAATTATCGGATATAGATTATTATCAGGACCTATAGTGATATGATCACAATTATTTTCTGGACCCGGAGTTGATGGTAAACTTGATAATAGTTTTTTGGATGTATCAACTTATTTGATGTTAACTCATAGCTCTATAGCTTATTTCCCAGCTCAATACTGGAGTCATTTATTAAATCAGAGCTATATGTGCTATTATCAGGAATGTTACCTGAATTTGCAGTTGATACTGTGTAAAATAAAAATACCTGCGTTAAATTTGAATCTGCGTTTTTAGAAATTGCACTACCACGCAGACCTTGATAAAATCCTCTTGCTACATCAATATTTAAGCGCGGCCTATCGACCAAAGTATCATTTATGACTCTGCTGACCATACCGTTCTTCTGCAATACGATAAAACCATTTTCGACTAAAAATGAAATGGAAGTAGGCAAGTATTATCCTTCCAATAGTTTTTCAATCTTGAGATTTGTGTCAGAGAGTGTCTGATAGTTTCCTTTAGAGATTGGAATTAATGGCACAGTTGAATTGTTTGATTGTGAATATCGAGAAAATAAAGGAGGTATGTTATTAGAATTCATGCTAAATAGACCAGATATCAAAATAAAACAAGCTAAATAGTATGATATTTTCACAGTAACGATATTATTTAATAGATGTTAATAATTATTGCTACTCGTAGATGATTGTATACTATCCCTAAATCTTTTCAAATATCTGTGGTAACAATAGCAGAAAAACACGATTTTTAGCATAGTAATTTTAGGTTGTCATTGAGTCGAAGCTCAGTCCATAAATCATAATGTCAAGTGATTAGCTTTATAACTATTTTTATAACATAGTTCGTGATGAATGCAGGTTCAACTTTATCTTTCAGAAGTATTAGTTGAAAAAAGAATGGGAATAAAGAGAAATTTAATGTCAAAAAGTTATTGCCCGGAATTATCCTAGCCTAGTTACTATATTTAATACAATAAAGAGTGTAATTTTAATAAGAAATTGGTCATTTCATTAAAACAAATCAATTTTGTTATATTTAAGCACCAAAATAAAGATATTTATGTTTTATCTTAAAATATGATATATTTTATTCAAAAAATAAGTCTTTATTGGTAAGAACATTCAAATTGGTAAGATTATGTGTATTATTAGCATAAAAATTTAGCAGAAAATTATACTTGTACTAAACTAAGTATTATATATCAGTAAATAAAATATAACAGTGCATGAACAAGTTAAATCTTTTCGTAGTTTTGACCATCGTTGCAGCAGCATCAATGTTTGGTGCAATGGTTACCCCAGCTCTAGCACAAGATAACATGACCATGGAAATGGACAATGCTACTATGCCAATGAGTGACATGGGTAACATGACCATGACAATGGACAACTCTACCGGCATGGCTGGTAATACAACCCAATAAGTGAAATAGAAATATTTTATTTTATTTTTTTTTTGAAAGCCAAATTTTGTGATATTATTTCAATCAATCCTAGGATAAATTTCATTGCATATATTCAATTGATGACTTTGTAGAATATATCGGTTTAACGGATTTGTCAATAGCCTTAAGAGTTAGGTTAAATAATTGAAAAATAATGTCAAGTTACGTTCTTTTAGAATAAAATTGATTGTTTGAGGAATTAAATCCCATTTCTTAGAGGGCATAACATTCTATACCAGTCAGAGTATGAATTGTTCAATTTGTTGAAAGAATATTCTATAGAAGGGATTTATGATAGGATATTTGCTTTTCATGAAATACTATTAATTTAGAAAGGTTCAAAAGTAAAAAAATGTAATTTATAGCAAATTGTTTTAGTCAAAAATTCATTTCGAATATGGATAGTTTAAGAATCGTTTTTTGATGTAAGATAGTTGATTGATTGGTTATTATCTTTGGAATCAACTTCAAATCCTTTTGTTATTGTCTTTGGCATAGTTAATATATTTTAAATAACATTTACCTAGTCTAATGTAGTGTAGTAGGATATAACCTTCTAGTAATTAAATTTCATTTAACCGCAAAAAAATAGTCAATGGATAATGAGATTATGATAAAGCTAAAAATGGCATAGGATAGACACGACAATCGTTTAGACCAGCAGAAATTTGTCTATTTCAAAAAGAATAATGATCTTTCTGTGAAATAAAATCTCTTTTATCACTTCTTAATACGCCTTCCTGTAAATTTGCTTCAGTTCTAGATCATTATGTGATAAAGCTATGGCCTAAATTTGGTCCAGATTATGAAGGTATTATCGGGAAAGTTTCTAATTAAGCCGGTAGCCAATTCCTCTTAAGTAAATAGTTTAAGTTCATTAGGTGTATAATATTATACTTTTGTGAAAGTCTGTAGGCTTTGGGGTAATCCAATAAACGCCTTGAGGTAGCATAATAGATCTCAATAATAAGACCCACATACCTACACGAATTTTATATTGAATAATATATTTAGAAGTCTGTTCTTTGGTTAGATTGTAAATTTTGATAACTTATTTCAGATTATCCCTTTTCATATAAGATGGTACGAAACTTGTATCTCCGTATGTAAACCCAACTGTAATCCTTTGGAAAACAGTTATTGAGTGAGAACAATCACTTGCATTAGTTCACTTCCCACATTTCAAAGGCAACAGTAAGATAAACTCCGTTCTTTGTAAAATTTTGCATTTTCAAATTCATTTTAGACCTATCTTGTTAATCTAGTGAGACACTCATATTCTGGCAAAGTGATTATATAGTAGATTATTGTCAATAAATGGATGAGAACCAAAAATATTACAGGCTTATTTTTAGCCATGGGTTTGGTAATAGGAAGTGCATTTGCATTGTCTCCTATATTTGGACCCTCTACAGTGTTTGCAAATCATGAGTTTTCTGCAAATTTAACCGGACAAGAAGAGGTTCCACCTGTAGACACTCAAGCAACAGCACAGGTTATTTTTGTACCTATTGCACCTGCAAATGAAACTATTGATTATTTCTTGAATGCCACTAACCTTTTAGGAGTAACACAAGGACACATACACACTGGTGAAAAAGGAGTAAACGGTCCAATCGTAGTAACCTTATTCAAATACAATGCTACTCAAGATGGAGTTTCAGAAAATGGCACAATTAGTGCAAGTAACCTCGAAGGACCATTGCAAGGAAAGGCAGTTGCCGATTTGATATCTGCGATGAAAAATAGCAGTACCTATGTAAACTTCCACACTGAACAAAATCCTGAGGGAGAAATCCGAGGCCAATTAAATAGCACAGGGTAATGTAAATATCTCCCAATTTTTTTTAACAATCAATAGTATTTTGAACCTGTCAACGTAAGAAATTTATTAATTAGTCAAAACTATCGACCCACTGGCGCTTTTAACTATTTTTCACATTCTGCTTAGTTTATTGTTGATAACTGATACGAATGAATTATGTTGTCACTAATTAATTAGATGTAAGGAAAGTATATATATTGTAATAACACTTACATATAGTAGGAGAGATTACAGTGAGTAATAATATAACACCATTTGATTGGTTTAATAGAATCATTGACCAAGGTAATAACAATAGATTAGGAAGATTGTTTAGTACTGGGAACTTGATATCCGAGATTGAAAGGCTACATAAAGAGATGGATAGTATGTTCGAAGAATTTAGCAACAATACACAACAAGGTCCTCGAGAACTTGTAAGAGAATATCAAACAGAAGATGGAAGAAAAGTTAGAGAAGTTGGTCCAATAGTGTATGGATATTCGATGAATATCGGTCCAGATGGAAAGCCTCAGGTAACAGAATTTGGCAATGTTAAATCGAGGGGAAAACTTGATTCAAGGAAAAAGAATATCTCTTCAAACCAATTAAGCAAGACATCCCCTCTGTCTACAGAAAGGGAACCTTTAGCGGACGTCAATGTTACAGAAAAGGAGGTAAAAGTAGTAGTTGAGATGCCTGGAGTTAGAAAGGAGGATATTAAGGTAAATGCAGCAAATTCCCAAGTTGAGATAGACGCTTCTTATAACTCGAGAACATATCACAAGAGCATCGAACTTCCAAAAGAGGCGGATATTGAGACTGCAAAGTCTATTTACAACAACGGCGTATTGGAAATCACTTTTAGCAAGAAAAAGGAAGATGTTAAGCCAAAAGGTAAGGAAATAAAGATAGAATAAAATTTTTTTTATTCTGATTTCTGATTTTCCATTTTTTGTGTATTTGACTATTATTTGATTTAGAAAGTACAAAATAAGATAACTTCTATAAGGGGTTTTAAATCATTCATGATAGTGAGATTTATTAGATTTTCTGATAAAATACTTTAGTTATAGAATCATAAGTATCATTTAATATTTCTAAATATCTTTTGCTATCATACTTAGTGTAATTTTTATTAATTAATTCTATTGGAATAGCCCTGTCTAAAAAATTCTTACTATAAAAATCAGTAATGATATACTTTATTTGTTCTCCTGCGTGTAAATGCTTTCCTCTATCAGCTAATTTTTTTAATACGCAATTTTCTACTGTTTTTCTATTTGCATATTCATTCCCGTTTTTCGAAATTCTCTTTGTAAATATTAAATCGGTATAGTTAACTTCCCTTGAGACCAACAGATTACAATATTTATCATGGATTTTTTCTAATTGTGGTTTCTTAAAGATTATTTCATTAATATTTCTACAACTAGACATGACATTTACTAACTCTTGTTGAAAATTTAAAAAAAGTGGAGGTGTATCGTGTCTTCTTGTCTCAATTCCTCGCATTTTAATAGTTCCATCCTGAAATACTCCAAAATATCGGTTTAGGGCAGGTAATGTAGGGTTAGATTTAGAATAATCAAATACAATCCACTTGTAGACTCCCTCAAATGAAATTGAAAAGTTTGTTAATTCCTCTATATCTAATTTTAATTTGTTTAGCCTTATATCTGAATTCGTCACTTTCTTCGTGTCTTTCGAGCCAGAAGTTCTAGGTTTTGTTGTTCTTTCTTTAATCCAAATTGAATCTACAATACCGTGAATTATTTCAAATCCATGTCTTTCTGCAATTTTCGATGTAGTCAATAATAAATCTCTGGCAAAAGCACACACCGCTATATGTGCATCTATTCGACCAAACTTTGAATTACTAAATCCTAAATATCCAAATGAAGTAACCAGAATCCACTTCAACGCTGTTTGTCTGTTGTCGTACCGAGCTCTTAATTTCATCTGATTATTGTTATTGTTATTGTTATTTTTTCTATGTTTGTATTCTAACCGTCTATCTAACACGGTTTTTAATGACAGTGGAACTATTCCTGTTCTTCTTTTACATACATGATAAAGATGTTTTAATTCTGGAACCTGATTTTCTGATTCTGATTTACAGCAATCGCAATTAATGGTGTCAGAAGATACATTCTTTTTCAACATGATACTTGGGTACAACGAAACAAAGTCAAATTCTGCTACATTATCATATACTCCTGGCTTTGATTCAAAAATAGATCCTCCTTTGTCAGCTTTCAATAAATCAGAGAACGATTTGAAGACTTCTGATGTTGTAGGTTTCCATGGAATTAAAACATCACTTTTTTGAGCGTTGTAAAAATATAAGCTACTAAGACATTTACCTATTGTAGATCTTGATGCTATTTGCATAGGTATTCTACATACTCTGCATAACTCTGCCAATCCGTCTAGACCATTGTCTTTGTATATGAATGAGTTATTGATATCAATATGGGTTCTGCCATATAAGAAAAAGGGCTGAGGTTTAAAATACACTTTGCCATATGAGATATAGGATATTGAAGAATTGGAATTATTCATAGCAACAGAATGTGGAAATAACCTGTTTTTTTTTAAAATATATTCAATATTAGTTTCTCTGTTTAGATTTGCTAGTAATTGATTTTCGACTTTGTTTGCTTTGGCTCTATATAGTAGATGTGGAAATAGAAATTGATCGCCTCCTGTAGTCAGAATTATATCAGGATCAATCCTGTTAATCTCGTATGCAAATTCTAATAATGTTTCCAACTCGTTTTCTTCATGTATAGAAAATTTTTCCTTAACTATGGTATCGTTATTAAAAACTAGAATTTTTATCTTTAGAATCTCGTCTCTAAAATCATTCGCTATTGTTTTTTTTTCTGAAATCAGTTCAAATGATAAAAATTTAAGCTCTGGTATAACGTATTCAAATGAATCAATACCGTCATTTTTGTCATTAATTATTTGGTATCTTTCAGATCCCTCCAAATTCGATAAGTTTATTCCTATATTATATAATCCAAGTGGATATAGTTCCTTTTCGTATAGGAATGCCTGTTCAGGTGATATATCTACATTATATAACCGATAGCGTCCAAATCGGGTGGAAAGTTTTTCAATCCTTCTTGCCAAATTCAATATACAAAGCGAATCTGCCAGAGTCAACTTCAACACCTCATTCTTATTTTTACCATTTTTGCTAATAGAAGAAGGATATTCAAATTTAACTTCAAATTCGTAACCTTTGATCAATGAAAGAATTCTATTGTCGTCTAATAATGCTGACAGATCTTTTTTTAAATCCGAGGCAACATATATTGAAGGTAACCATGGATATTCTAATCTTTTTACGTCTCCTTCTTTTTGTTTAATCCATAATATCATTCGATCTTTTATGTGACAGATATCAAATAGCCATCCGTTTGTAATAGGTCTCACTATATTCGCCTTGAATTAATTAGATTGGAGCTTGAAAAAACACAGTTTATGCAATAGTAATTTAATTTACATTCCGAGTTCTGATCGAGTTTTATAAGTAATTTGTGATCGGATCTTCTTTCACCTATTTTTAGCATATTGATGGATGTTATAACATGTTTATAACTATTACCCTGTATATCCATAGTGTACGCTATGAATTACATAAATAATCAACTATCGAAAAAATTAACATAAATTTATTTCAACATGAATGTCTAAACGGCAACTTGAATTTACAGGTGTCAACAGCAAAGGTCATCTTAAATATTGGATCAGGTTTTTAACACATGATGTCAAACCAGCTAAAAAATTTGAATAACAATACTAGTAATATTTCATTTCTATTATTAGTTGGAGTTGCGATGGGGCTTTTATCTTGTAATTTTTTAAGTATGGACTTCATCGGAGTAAATGCTCAGGCCACTGTTTTTTCTGACCAGACCAACAAAACTCATTCGGATTCTCTAAATAATACATTGCATGTTTCCGGTACTGCAACAGATAAAGTAGATACAGACTTGGTAACAATCTCAATAGGAGTGCAATCTACAAATATTTCAGCCACCGATGCTCTAATTTCTAACTCAAAAATCGCAAACAAGATCATCTCAAGTTTGATAGGCGGTGGAGTGGAGGAAAATGAGATCAGTACATCTCAATACACTATTCAACCCAACTACAATTATTCAGAATCAGGCAATATCATAAACACAACTGGTTTTACCGTGTCTAATATACTAACAATTCAAAGTTCAAATTTTAACAACATCTCCCTATGGATTGATTCTGCAGTATCTGCTGGGGCTAATACTATTAATGGCGTTGATTTTAGAGTATCAGACAAATCTTTAGAAAGTGTTAGAAACACACTGATAGAACAGGCTATTATCAATGCAAAGCAAAAGGCAGATATCGCTTCAGGTGCGGTTGGCGCTACTATTGTGGGCATCAAATCTATATCCCTTATTACAGACGGATTCAACCCCATGCCTTTTAACGAGCCGATTATACAAAAATCCTTTGGTTCAGAATCTCATTCTACTCCAATCATACCAGGAGAACAGGAAGTTTCGATCACCGTTCAGATAACCTATTTGCTTAATTAAGCCTTAGATTTTTTTATTTTTTTATCAGCGTAAATTATTGAATTATTCGTGTATATTGTCGTATTATACCATAATTACGAGGGCAGATATTTACAATGAAGCACGAAAAATTTTGTAGATTTTGACTCAAACTACAGATTTTTTGGTATCTAGTGCTTGAATTTTTGCCTTACATACATATTAGCAGGAATTATTATGAGCCAAAAATACTGGGCAAGGTTTAAGTTAACATATGATGTTATTATGGCCAACGAAAAAGCAACTGGAATTATAAAGAGCTGAATTAGTAATCCCTTCTTGAAATATGGGTGTATCTTTTCACTAACCGCGTTAATTCGTATTGCATACCACCATATTAATAACAACAAAGTACTAGTTATAACTACTACAGTGTAGTAAATCAAATATGAGATCTGGTACATTTCAAACGAAATAACTAAAGAGGTTGATATTGATAGGATAGTTATTAGCAGTAGAAAAACCAGATTTAGGTAAACAATGGAAATGTATGATTTTCTTATGTGATTGAAAACTTGGTGATAAGAAACCCAAAAGAGAGCTATTATAAAGAAACTTAGAATATAGCTTTCTAACTGAGGTATCATCTCATATAGCTTTTCGGTCAATCCTTGCTCAGAAAGATTCATTTCAAGGTCAGGAATGTCGACAGTTAAAGCCAT
>DATELO010000031.1:0-3692 GCA_035276505.1 Candidatus Nitrosocosmicus sp. | reverse complement strand
TGGTTTTCCATTTCATGATGACAATCAAAACAGCATTAATGGCGGGTGGACATGGTGGTGGAATGACAGAGCAAGAGAAGAAGGCAAGAGTATTGGTATGGATGCTAACAAGGGTGATTATGGTAGCAGTAATAGCGAAGGAGTTGGCAGTGGTAACATCAATCATAGTGAAGAAGCAAATGAAGGAGTACCCAATAATATTAAGTCATGGGAAGATAGGTCTGATGCGAACCCTCCGTTTAGATATCTGCCATTAATTCCAGTGATTGTAGTTTTGGTATGGTTGGGAATAGGAATTAGGCAGTGGTTTGTCCTTTCAAAATGGGATAAGAAGTATAAAAAGTACAAAGAAATGCAGAGAAAAATTGATGAAAAATTGGATAAAGATGATGAGAAAGACTAGAGAGTCGCAGGGTCGAACAATCATGCGCTTTCACAGAGAAGATGATGCATCAACAAGGCTAGCTAGCTTTGATTTAAATGGGTCGTGATGCCTGACTGTTGTATATATTTTTGAGAATTACAAGATCAAACTAATCTTTCCATGTTTAGGACAACAGAAAGAACCGCTGCTTTGTAGGTTGCTCATGAAGGGCTTTAAGTAGCATTGTGATCTTTTCTTGTTTCATTATTGCCAAGATTTTAATCAAAGTAGGTAATATTTTGTAACATTCTATTATCGAGTATCAGGTAACTAAGTTACGTTTCATTGGTTAACAATGGTTATAACAATTTGAAACTCAATTAAAGTAATGACACAAAATAAAACAAACAAAATGCTAATATCGGTAATAGTTGTGACCACAGTTGCTATAGGAAGTATTTTTTTAGTAAATCACGTGGTATCTTTTGTCACAGCATCCATTTCCCCAGATAATGGGTCAAGCATTCCAACAAATCAGTCTTCAGTTATTGCAAGCTCAATTAATGTAATAGAAAAGTCTCAAGACGTGATAGGTAACAGTTTAAACGTATCTTTTGCAAAGGCTGCTGATATAGCAACCAGTCAAGTTGACGATAACACTTCAATAATTGGAGGGTATCTTGATGTTGTTGAACAAGGCAATCTCGTTTACAAATTCTTTGGGGCAAATCACGTGAATAAAACCCTATATCAAATCTACATCGATCCTGGAAATGCGGCGGTCTTGTATAAAGCCGACGCTATTTCGTTAAAAGATTTCCATAAATATACCAACTTTTCTGGTAATAGAGATAATGCTCATGGAATATTCGGAGAGCATGGACGAGGTGGGGAAGGATTCTTTGGACTTGGACACTGGAAAGACAAATGGATAAACTCACACGGCCATAACAATGATATGGGTATATTAGGATGGTTAAATCTTCCCTACTAACCCAAATTATTTAAAGAAGAAATAATTGATAATACTTCCCTGCCATGTTTCATAGGTAAGTTTCCACCCTTTTTATTACGTCAACCAAAATCACGTGGGTCCTGACGCTCAAAAAAATGTTAATAAGCATATTATTGAAGAATTGCATAGAAATCAATGAGTTATCAGATTGCTTTAGTTTTTTGCTTAGCTGTTATTGCCTTGTTTTTATCATTCTCATTGATTTCAATCGTTGTAGCTCAGAACATCCCTCTAGAGAATACTTATTTTAATGAGATATGTGGCTTATCAATAGATTATCCCTTTGGTTGGATCGTAAGAGAATTTAATCAAAAGTACCAGTCGGGACCTTCTTCTCTTTTTGTCATGGCTGAGATGAAGCCCGATGTCCCAGACGGTTTCAAGACCGTTGTAGAATTAGAGGCAGAAGATATTACTGCTTATCATGATATGTCTGTCAAAGGTATAGGCGAATTTATGGAATTTTACCTATCAGAAACAAATGTTAACATTAAGGAATCGCTTAGAAAAGATATCAATAACTCTTCAGCACATCAAATAATATATGAAAGGCTAACTCCTGATGGTAACGTATTGAAAACTAAAGAAATCTATATTCCCGCTAAAAATAACTTGTATGTAATTCGATATGACACGTCAAGTTCCAACTATTATGACAAATATATATCCTATTTTGATAGCATGATTCAAACCATTAAAGTTGACGGCCGAAAGTGTTAAGACCTTTCGGTTAACAACAAAATAGAAACTTATTGATTGGAGCCCTTTTTTTATTTGATCAAAGGTCATGATTATATCCCGATATACCTTGGCACTCAAGATGAGCTATGCTTCGCAAGCGTTATACATTTGCTCTGGAGACTCGATATCCATGGCCAAGAATGCGGATCTTTCACCTTCAATAAGCATAAAAAAGACCGATTCAGCCCGAGTATTGTTAATGAATCTTCCATTTTAGGCAGAAAAGATGGATCATCTACTAATTTATTGCTTATTGGATTTGGTATTGTCACACGAAATAAAAATTTTATTTCTATGAATGCATCGTAATACTATGATTTTTTGTCATATCAATAATATTGCTATTACTAATAACAAATACAATAAATAACATTATCTAAAACTAGAAATGATATAAAAAAAGAGATTAGTCGTTTACTTGAGCTAATCCGTTACTTCCGGTATTAGCTTGGAATTTGAAGTTAAGGTTATTTCCAGATAATATACTGCTATCTCCAGAAACTACTTGACTATTTTGTTTGGATTTTTGAGACTGACTAATTATTTGTTTTGCCTTGTTACTCTTTTTTGCTAATGCATCTTCTGAGATTGCAATTGGAGCTAAAACCAATGCAAGTGCAAGAACAACTGTGGTTGATACTAGTAAGGTTTTAGTTGTATTCATACTTGTAAAATCTATTATTATAATTTAATATATATTGGCTATTTTAGAGTTTCTTATGAATATGTTCAAGTATTATAAAACAGAAAAATCTTACAATAGAGCTTAAATGAGTGGGTTAATACCTTTTTTGCAGGTGTCATACGAATTCTAACTATTGATTTTTGCGTTAAAGATCTTCAACTATCTTCTGATGTAACATGAGCTAAATTACTCTTGCTAAATTACTTTGAATATTTTTGTTTATTGATTTTATACTTTGATACACAAAGGCCGAAAATGAGTAAAATGTCAATGAATCGTCTGTCTATAGTAACATTTGTAATTGCATTTATGATAGTGCTAATAATAAGTGGACCAATAGTTAATTTATTTGCTCAGACTCCGACTGCTTCTGACCTGCCTACAACCATAGGAGATGATTCTTCTTCTGACATGACATTGACAAATAATTCTTTGCCAGTTGAAAATATGTCAAATATTGCCATTGCTCCACGCTTTTGAAGTAATAAATAGAATTTAATATACTCACAAGGAAAAAATTCAAACAAAATGCCTATTGAGATACTTGACCCGTAATCGGAGTTAGTCAAATCTTATCATTATGTGCCGAAAATTCTATTTGTAGCCGATGGATTACCGTGCCCTTTCAAATACTATTTCTCGACTGATATGATTAACGCAATTTTACTTAAATTCTAATTTTTTTATACCATTATTCTTTAAGCTGATCTCTTCATTTGCATGCACATCTAGCTGACTACATTTGTCTATTACGTGACTGGCAAACCAAATGAAAATGTAGCCCCAGCACCACCTGCATTGTTTATACCCCATATCTTGCCATCATGCCTTTTAATAATTTCCTTGGAGATGTATAATCCCAATCCGGTTCCATAAAATGACTTTGT
>DATELO010000030.1:0-4009 GCA_035276505.1 Candidatus Nitrosocosmicus sp. | reverse complement strand
CTAATGCCATTAGATAAGTTTGATAATCGTGATTCTGATATCTGGTTTAATCACAGGAATCATGATCGATCTGTGGGTAGAATAATCATATCTTCTCTCATTCAAATTATACTTACAGGTTTCTTTTTGTATCAATGAAAGAATTTAATATGTAGTAATGTGACATAATGGTAATTTATATATGCAATTGAAGTTGAGTGACGACAGGATTTCAGCTTACCTTTCATTTCTTGGATATAATTCCCTATATCCTCCTCAACAATTGGCTATTGATAATGGGTTGTTAGATGATTCTAGCATGGTGATAACCACTCCTACAGCAAGTGGGAAAACGCTTATTGCTACATTAGCTGCCATTAAGGCGCTAGAAAAAAATAAAAAAGTAGTGTACCTTACACCATTAAGGGCTTTAGCATATGAAAAATATCTGGACTTTGCTTCTATAGATAGATCGGGTATATTTACCAAAAAGATAAGAGTAAGAATTAGTACTGGCGATTTTAGCACTTCAAATACAGATCTAAGTTCTTCCGATATCATAATTATGACCAATGAAAAAATTGACTCAATACTTAGGCAGAATGCTCCATGGCTTGCCAATGTGGGATTGTTTATTTCTGATGAAATTCATCTTATCGGTGATCAAGATAGAGGGCCGGTCTTAGAAATGGTATTAACCAAAATAAAGAAATACTACCCATCATCTCAAATCCTTGGTCTGAGTGCTACAATTACTAATGCAGTTGAAATTGCTGCATGGCTCAAATCAAAATTAGTTGAAAGTTCTTGGAGACCAACAAAATTGTTAGAAGGGGTATATTCAGATGGAACAATATATTACAATAATGATTCTCAATTCAATATTTCTGAATCAGGTAAAGATACCACGTCCATGACGATCGATCTAATTATGGATTCTTTAAAAAATAGAGGGCAAAATCTTGTTTTCGTTGAAACAAGAAAACGGGCAGTTTCACTTGCTAAAAAAGTTTCAGATTTTGTTTACAAAACATTGTCGCAAGGCGAAAAGAATAATGCGTTAAAAGTCTCTAAACAAATTTTGGAAGAGGGTGATGACACTGACTTGACAAAAAATTTATCAAAACTAATAGCTGGTGGGATAGGATTTCATCATGCTGGATTAAGTCAAACCAGTAGAGGAGTTGTAGAGGAAGCATTTAAGAATGGAATAATAAAATCTTTATTTGCTACGCCTACATTGGCTGCAGGAGTAAATCTTCCAGCACGCAGAGTTATTATAACAAATGTTACCAGGTATGATTTTGTATACGGTGCTTCAGTACCCATAAGTATACTTGAATATAAACAACTTTGCGGTCGAGCAGGGAGACCAAAGTATGATACATATGGAGAATCCATAATCATTTCAGATTCACGAACATCATATGAGGAACTATATGACCATTATATTTTGGGAATTCCTGAACCTTTGTCATCAAATCTTGGAAATATCACATCTATCAAGATACATTTACTCGGAGTAATTGCTTCTTTTCATGGAATTAATTTAGACGATATCTATGATTTATTCTCCAAAACATTTTATTCTTTTCAGGATAAAAATAATTCATCACTTTTTGATAGAATAGATTCATCACTGGATTATTTTATAGACGAAAATTTAATTCGGTTGAAAAATAATGCCTATCAGGTAACTGCGTTTGGAAAATTAGTTTCGAATTTGTATCTTAACCCCGAAACTGCTGTATCATTTAGAAATATCATTAATGATATAAAGCCGAAATCTGTCAGTCCAACCAATGTATTTGGTTTTCTTCATGTAATTACAACTTGTCCTGATTTTTATCCTAAATTTTCCTTTAGAAAACAAGATATCGAAGAATTCAGTTTTTTATTTTATAACAGCTATGATGAATTTTTTACGGATGTAGATATAATGGACTGCTCCCGCAGTCTTTGGACTTTATATGAATGGATCAATGAATCAACTGAAAAAAGGATTAATGAAAGAGTTGGAGTAGAACCGGGTGATATTCACAGAATAGTCGAAGTATCTCAATGGCTAATCGTATGTTTATTTGAAATTTCTAAATTGCTTAATCGAAATGATCTATTGCCGATTATTTTTTCTCTTGAAAATAGAATTAGACATGGGGTAAAAGGAGATCTTGTTCCTCTAGTTCAGATTAAAGACATAGGCAGAGCTCGAGCACGATCCCTTCATACCGCTGGGATTCATATCCCTAACGACCTGTTTTCTATCTCAGAGTCTGAACTTGCGTCGATCCCAAAAATAGGTCTTAAGCTAGCCAAGAAGTTGAAAAAAAAATATGTATAGTGAATTTTTACAATAGTCAGTTTTTATGAAATATAAGATCACTCAAAATTGACTACTCCTAGGTTATTCATTTCAGATCCTATCCCATAGCCAAGTAACGCAATACCTGTTCCCAATAGTGACATTTCCAATCCTCCTTTTATCCAGCTTTTTTGTGCCAACTTGCCCTTGATCGCACCTATTATGAAAGATGAAGTCAAACTAATCGAAATGGCTACCATTAAAGCTGTAAAGTTATCGATCAAACTAGTTTTAACCACAAAGTACGGTAATATCGGTAATACTCCGCCTATCAAAAATGATATAAACATAACTATGGCGCCTTTGAGTGGATTGCCTATGATATCTAGATTTAACCCCAGTTCTTCTGTTAACATGGTCTTTAACCATACTTTCTTATTTGAGGTAATTCTATTTACTACCATATCCAATTCCTCTCCACTAAAACCCTTATCCTTATAGATTTTTTCAATTTCGTTTCTTTCGTCTTCTGGTTTATTTTCAATTTCGTATTCCTCCCTCTTAATTTCCGATTCTAAAATCTCTCTTTGTGATTTTACTGCGAGATAATTTTGTACTGCCATAGCCTTGGCACCAGTAAACATACCAATCATTGCTGCTAAAATTACGATGTCTACACCAACTGTTGCACCTCCAATTCCTGCAACAATTCCCAATGAAGTATTGACTCCATCACCAAAACCAAAAACGACATCTCTAATGTAATTACTTTCTTTAATATGAGGCTCGATATGATTATTACCATATGCTTGATTCAATGTAGTTTATTTTTACGTGCAGTTTAATATTTAAAGTTCGATCTCTTTATCATCCCATTAAAGGTATTTACGATATTAGGAATAAACATAACGACATATTCTCAAATACCTCTCCATTCTAAAAAAATACACTATTATCTGAAATATGATCAAAAAAAGAATTAATAAAATTTAAATGGTTTTTGGACGAATTACTCCAAAAATTTTTAAGCTCAAATAACACGAAAATATATTTTCTTGGAGTTTGTGATAATCTTTATTTGCATAGTCTTTTTCTACAGATAAATATGGAATTATTTTTTCTTTTAGATCCATTGCGGCGTTAAAAACTTCATTTTTATCCTCTTTGATACTTTTTGAGTAATCAAACTCAATTCTGTCTTCTAATAGGTCCTTGATAAAATTATTAATCGAATTCTCTCTGATTATTGAATAATTAAACTTGGTCGATTCGCTCATCCATTAAATTTATCTCAATGGTAAATAAGATTATTGATCTTTATTTTATTTAGAAATAACAACATCAAAAATAGAATACTCGAATCTTTGGGCCGGTGCCTATCTATAAGGTCTATAATGCGATTAAGTGAAGATCAATTTTTGAGTTTAAGATAAGGTAAAAGGCGACATCACTATGATTCCATCCCACAGCATAACAATAATGAATTTTTCGACTTGAAGTTTGTTAATGCACTTTCATTTATTAGAATAAAAGTATCTTATTCGTGTGTTATTTAAAAAATAATTAGGATCTTTAAATAACTAGAAATAGTGAAGTTAAAAAATTAGAGGTTTTATCCATGAATTGTCCAAGAATAAGGTTTCTATTTTAGATCAATATGAGTAATACAATTTCATGGATACTTGATTTTGAATATCAGAAATAAAGTATCAAATAAGAGTAATTTGA
>DATELO010000029.1:0-2400 GCA_035276505.1 Candidatus Nitrosocosmicus sp. | reverse complement strand
TAGAATTACACTTAAAATCATTGCGCGCTTAAGAGAGATTAAAATAGTAATTTTTAAGAATAACCATTTTTGATCCAGATCTGACCAGAAATTTGACATCAATTGTAACACATTTGACACGTTTCTGACGCCCTTATATGGTATATAATGGTGTAAACTGCCTTTTGATTCAATTGTTATGAAATTTTAAACCTCGAGCTTAATCCGAGGTTTTGTATTTCCTATTCCCAGAATAACATACCAACGTGAGGATTTCTATATTCTCTGACCCTACAGTTGAAAAGTGCTTTGTGATATCCAAACTAATCTATTATGAAATACTAGATCACTTCCGATTGCTACGAATTTACCGAAGGTAAAGTATGTTACATTTTAGTATATAAGGATATAAGAGGACTGACAGCTATGTTGAAATTTACAAACATTTTTCATGATTATTAACTTGACTAGTTACTAATTAATTGTTTAGAACTATAAGAAATCGATGGTTGAAAATCAAGTAATCTAACATTATAGGAGTATCTTATTGATTCTGTAGAGTTCAGAATATGTAATTTTTGATGTTGTAATAAAGTACAGAGGTGAGCTCCTATACGTTCATAATCATCATTTGTTACAATGGTGGGACCCATTCTAACAACATTCCGTATTATCCTGGACCTTATAAAACCGGGGTGAAAATCAAACGGGCCCAAAGGTTTCCCTGAAGCGAGTACTATATGTTAAATATTAGACAAATGTTCGATTAGGTAGATCTTCGTATGGAATCTGTATTATACATCAAGTCCATGATTATAATTCTACTAATAGTCACTTCTTGCTTTGTTTTATCAGATCATACACTATCAGTTGGAAACGCTAAGACAATCAACGAAAGCGATAAGTACTCTAACAATTGCGATAGTAGCTTAATTAATGATAGCAATGTTGCATTTCACGGATTAAACCAGACTCTATCAATTCGAGGCAAGGTAAATCTATCAGATTCAAGCATCAACTTGAATCCATCTATAGTTTTGTCATCCTCAATATTAACAACGCGACCTGCCTACAGCCACTTCGAAGTTGATCTATTAGATGTAAATGGTAGAGCGCTAGCTCATTATCCTATTGACATAATAGCTTCTACGGCAAAAGTTGAAGAATGGAAAAATATTGCATATATCTCAGAGACAGTGCCATATAACCCATGTACAACAAAGTTCACCATTAACAAAGACGATAAAGAACTGGCATCCCAAGTTGTTTCACCCAATTCTCCAGAAATAAAATCTATCAACGTTAGCAATAGTAATGGCAATCCCCAATTAATTTTTCCTAGAACAAGCAATATCACAATTGAGTGGCAAGCACAAGATTTGGATAAATACGATAACTTATCGTTCGTAGTGCTTTACAGTAATAATGGAGGGCAAAGTTGGCCCATTACGATTGCCGAGAATATAAAAGTAAATTCGTTAACACTGAATCCAAATTTCTTGCCTGGAAATAGCGCTAATCTTTCGCAATTCAGAGTAATTGCTACCGATGGTGTCAATACAGGTATCCGTGATTCCGACACTTTCAGTATTCCTATACTAAATATGGGACACTAATATAGCAACCATACATATCTTTATTATTTGAGCTCACACGCGGCTGATTAAAAGTATAAGTCTAGTAGAGAATTTCGATTTCTTGTAGTCTTTTGTATCACAATTGGTTGCTTAATATTGGAAAGCAGGGTAATAACTATACTTGTTATTTGGATTACTCCAAGATTACAAAGGAAAGTTTTTGAGTCTTCCAATTTGGAACTTGCTGTTATCTTATGGGTCATATTGTTCCAGTATTTTTTGTAGTATAGATAGACTGAGAAGGTAATTGGATCGTTCATGACTAATTCCTCTATCGATCTCTATGTTTACAACATCTCAAGTGGCCAAACGCCCAGTCAAATTTCTTAGATATAGATATCCTGAATGCATTGTATCCTTCGGCTTTTATTGATGATGAATTGGTGACAATGTTCTAGCTCTTCATATTATTTACAATCTGTTGATAAAAGTCAAAAATTGTAGTTGTTTGGATGATTGTAATATTTATATTCAAATCATGTAATAGTGTTGTAATAGTCAAACCTCCAGTCCCTACTGCACCCTGACGTTTATCACTTTCGAAAATCCGAAATTGCCTGCGTTATCCTGTGCCCTAGCTGTTATGCGGTGTGTTCCTCTTGTAGGAATATTCACTATGACAGACCAGCTGGTTGTACCTGTCGCAGTAATATATGAGCCACTATTAACTTGAACAGCAACATTGTTTACCCCACTGCCACCAGTATTATCTTGTGAAGTTCCCGAAACAGTCAGATTGCCGACAGGTACTCTGGCGTTATTTTTTGGATTTGTAATGGTGACT
>DATELO010000028.1:0-4579 GCA_035276505.1 Candidatus Nitrosocosmicus sp. | reverse complement strand
ACAACTCCTGATACAAACACACCAGGAGCTCCACCATCTGGTTTCCCTCCTGCTGATACGGGATCTGAGAAGGATGATATTTGTACTAAATCTCCCGAAGCTCCATTTTGTAAATCACAAACTACTCCAGCTCAAACTACAAAGACGGTTATTGTTACTAAAACAAATATTAACAATGATCAGGTCACTGTGAGAAATGATGGAGGATTGACAGTACAAAAGCTTGACGGAGCAGTAACACCCACAGCAGACTGTCCTCCACAATCTGCAACTATTGTCTTGGGCCCATCGCCGATGGAAAATGGGAAAGCGCGAATTCTTGCAGCCTTTGATCCATGTATTCTTACTAATGGTAAAGTCTTGCTCAATTTACCAGACGAAAAAGGAATTCAACTCGTAGGAGCTAAAATACAAGATGGGCAAACAACGCAATCCACAATAGTGCCAATACAGAGAGTAGCTCCTACCGCACCAGGCCAAGCACAATACTTTATAGACATGACTAAACAATCGACAGGTTTAGATCTAGCAAGTGGAAACCCTGTGAACTTGGCTGGCAATGTCAACGCACTACTTCTAATGAATCTAGGCGGAGAGAACGTTCAACTAGGTGCAGACAATACTGTCAAAATGGACGCTGCTCTCACACAGGCTGCTGCTACAGCTACAGCAAGCCAACCGACACTAGCGTCACAATCGCCACCTACAGCTGTAGGCGGTGGTTAGACTTCTAATTGGTTCTACTCTAGATCGATAGATAAATTCGATTTTTGAGCAATTGTCATACTAAACAAGGTAAATAGACAAATACAAATTATTTTTCCGCTTTTTATTGTAAATTAATTGGCGAAAGTTACAATCAGGTCTTAGAAGACTACTAATATCAAAATAACGTCTAATGAACCTTTTGGACTTGACTCGATTGATCAAGTTAGCTAACAATATTATTCAACTCGCATTATAGGTCTTCTTTTTGATTATTTGAAAATGCATCTATACTGGAGTCAGAATATGATTCGTTGTTCTTATGATAGAGCTTCGAGTCCCACTCCCGGTGTTAAAAATTATAAACCCAAGACTACCTGTCATGGGTTCAAATCCCATTCCCTCCACTTGAGTTCAGAGCCCATACTAGGTTATTAGTTCTAAAAGAATGTTGGAATAGAGAAATTCGTTTTACAGGGTTTATCCACGATATCTGATTGACTTTCTTTCAACTTAGTTATTTGTTATAACAGTTGAATTTGGTTGCATTGTTGGAGTAATGATGTTTATGCAATAAAATATAAAAATAATTTTAAAGGTTCTTTAATTCAAGATTTGACAATTGTACCTGCCTGGATCTGAGAGTTTGGCGAAACTTTTCTTCCCGGCAGTATGATGACCGATGCACCAATACAGCAATTGTTTCCTACTACAGATCCAAAATGGTCAGTTCCTGTGTCAACAAGAGTATCGTTTACTTTACATTTTACGTTTCTCCTATCTAGTAATACATTTGCAGTTCCTGAATAGCCTCCAAACCATACATTTTGTCCTACGAGAGTATCTAAAATCACATTATGGTGAGAGATTTTATCATTTCCAGCAAAATAAGATTTGCCAATCTCACAATTAAATCCAATTCTTGTGTTACGTTCAAGCACACTGTTTCTTATGAGCGAACCCATTCCAATAAAGCTATTCTGGCCAATATAAACAGGTCCCTTAATTTTACAAAAATCATCAATAACAACACCTTTTTCAATTATACAGGGCCCTTCTATAATACTTGTTTTCGATATTTTTGCCTTTGATGATATCTTTGTAGAGGTTATTTCACTATCTAAAATCCTTTGTACCGCTTTTAAAAAATCCCATGGATAATTTATTTCATCAACAAGTAGCTTGCCATCTTTATCAACATGTAAAATAGAATGGTATGGAATTCTTAAAGTAGAAGAATTGTGGTCTACTAGTTTTGTTATTGCAATAGTATCCGTGGATCTATGTCTCGAATTCAACCTACGGTTTATTTTATTTTGAAGGAGGTGTCTAGACCTCCTATTTTTTACAATGGTTGACTGAAAGCTTTCATGAATCGAATTAGTCAAATGGCATAGATCTGCTGGAATTTCAATAAACTTGATATCATAAACAGATTTCAATAATGAAATATTTCTCAATATCAATTGCTGGCCCATTAGGTTTGTAGATGCATTTAGAAAGAAATCATCATCATCTGAAGTGCTAAAACAATCAAAGTTGTTACTATACAAAACTAAATCCAAGGATCAAGAAAAACTACTTTTTTTTGAATATAAAGTTAACTAAATTTTCATGATAACGTTCGCTACCAAAGAGCTATTGCAATTACTATTCAAAGTAATAACAAATGATCTTAGGTCTTTATTTGCAATTATCAATATGTTTGTTAATTGTACTCTATACATTATAGGACCGCTTGTTTTACTCCTTCCAATAACTTTACGTTATTGTTACAAAATGCTTAAAGATCCAATACGCAATAGATGCAACCAGTTGTTAAAATCGCTGCATAATACTATTCCATCGATAACTCCAATTTTCTTTAATAGTTTATTGTATTTTTCATTCTGTCTTTGAGCACCCATTGAAAGGTTTTGTCTCACTAAACCTACCGTTTCATAAAAGGATTAAGGAGAATTATTTCATTTTTATTATCAATATGTACTTTAACATATTGAATATAAAATCCTCTAAAGGTCTTCAAATCTGGATAAATGAGCAAGCAATCTAATCCATATTATCTTCTCTATGGCTTCATTAATGGTAAGGTTGGAAGTTGTTTTTCTAACGCTAATAATAAACACCCCGTCCCTTCTTACGACCCATATATAACAAAGCATAATACAATGAGCCTTTTGGGTAGCTTCAAGATTGTTATTGTTCTACTTCTGCTAAACTAGGGTATACCAAATTAACAGAGTAATCTTAATGAAAACATATTAACTTTGATAAAATATTTTGATTATTGGATTATAGCAGGAAGACCATCATTTTACCCATCGTTTTTGCATCTTCAATCATCTTGGCGATATTTTCTTACAACTATTTTACACAGACAGCGAATCAAATCCAAGAGCTCGCTATTAGCGATTTACAAACAAACGCCGAGATAGAAGCCTACAGTATTTCTAATAGTTTATCAAATGCAATTTCTGCTATAACTTCCAATTTAATAATAATTGCCAATTCCCCTTCAACGATGGAAGGAAATATATCTACAATTCAAACCTTGCTTGATGCTGGACTCGAGTCTACAAGTAACCTAACAGACGGCTATTATTATTTAGATGATTCAGGGAGATTGAAAACTTTCACGGGTATTGAGAAAGAACAAAATGCGAACTACAGAGATATTGATTTGAGCCACAGAGAGTATTTCAAAGTCCCAAAACAGAATCAAAGCCCATACATCAGTACTGTTATAGATTCCAATGATAACGTACCGAGAATGTATATTTCATATCCTATTCTCGAAAATAATCAAACAACAAGGTTAGCAGAATCACAATCCAACGATAATTTGACTTCCTTTAAAGGAGTGATATTTGCATCTGTTGCTGCCAAAACCCTTGGGAATTTTCTTGAAGGCCAGATACATCCCAAATTTGACGGTGATATAGCTTTTATGGATAGAAACGGTACAATAATTTATACACAGAATCAAACATTCATTGGCAAAGATTTCTTTGGAAATGATTTTCAATCATTTTTGAGTTCGATTTTGAAAGACAAAACGGTCGAATTTAATTACCTAATAAGTAACGCACTTCACTCAGAAAGTGGATTAGACGAATTTAACTTTGAAAATACAAGTACAACAATAGCTTATGAGGCAGTTCTTGGACCCCGAATCAATGATAATGGCTCATTAAACGACGGTATCGGTACTCTTTTTATTACAATTCCTCATACTCTAGCAGGTGATGTTGCATCATTAATTGATAATCAACAAATTACTAATTTTTTCATTATAGCATTAATTGCTGTGATAGCATCGGTAATGGCAATTGTGTTGTTAAAATGGAACAATACACTAAAGGAGCGAGTCGGTCAAAAAACTGCACAATTAAACGAAACTGTGGATAAATTGAAAAAAGCAAACGAAGACCTAAGCCTTCATGATAAAATGCAAAAAGAGTTTATAAATGTCGCCGCTCATGAGTTAAGAACACCATCCCAAGCAATATCGGGAAATTTGGAACTAATCGAAATGACTTGCCTTCCGTCACTTTTTGAAGCACCAGAGCAGGAAAAACAAAACACTTTTGATACTGAATTTGGGAATTTGTCTAAAGACAAGGATAAATTGCAAGAGTTTAAAGCCGGCCTCCTTTCAACATATCGAAATTCACAAAGACTTGAGAAACTTGTTAATAATATCTTAGATGTATCAAGAATTGAAAGTCAGAAATTAGAGCTCCACAGAGAATATTTTAATTTGAATGAAAAAATAAAGAATGTGATAAAAGATATTCATAGTGGAAACAAGTTTAATTCTTTACGAAATAACATGGAAAAAAATATTATTATAGACTTCATTCCTTCTGAAGAC
>DATELO010000027.1:0-16477 GCA_035276505.1 Candidatus Nitrosocosmicus sp. | reverse complement strand
TTGGATCATCTTTAATGCAATCACAAGATAGCATCTCAAATGATTTTACGATTCGTTATATTATATTATCATCTATCTGATCATTCCCATGTCAGATTCAATCTATCAGGTCAGCACTGATGTGTTGATTGAACCTCCCTTTATTACTTATGCTATTATTATTATTCTGTCAAGAGCGCACCTGGAGGTCTGTAAATCACATTATGGCATTAGCCAACTTCATTACCGACGCCGCCTTTTGTCTTGGATGCGTTCTATTTACAATCAAAAAATTATTAATATAAATCTTGTTTTTTTGAGAAAATATTTCATTCTTGTTGTAAACCAATATCATATTAGCAATTATTGAATCGATGAGAAATGTTCGTCGTATAAGATCTGCTATTAAGTTGAATTTAAATCTAAGCGCATCGAAAACAAATAAAAGATTCTGTAAATTGAGAGTTAGTAAGTATGAAGTATGATGATTTTTTAGAGTTATACAAAACTAAAACATTTGAATCAATGAATTTATATTTTAAAGCAAGGGAAATATTTCCAGGTGGAGTTAGCCACAATATAAGATTTTTTAAACCATATCCGTTTTTTACCCGAAAAGCTAGAGGAAAATTCTTGTATGATGTAGACGGAAATAAATACTTAGATTTTTGGAACGGTCACTGGGCTCTGATTCTTGGACATTCACCACCAAAGGTAACACAAAAATTACGTAAACAATTGAAATCTGGGACTCTTTATGGGACAGCAAACAAGGCCAGTTTGAAGCTTGGATGGGAAATAACTAAAGCGATACCTTCGGCTGAAAATACGAGATTTTGTAGTACAGGTTCAGAAGCCACGATGTATGCTATCAGATTGGCTCGCTCAGTTAGCGGTAAAAGAGTTATTGCCAAAGTCGAAGGTGGATGGCATGGCTTCAATACAAATCTTTTGCAGTCAGTAAATTACCCATACGAAGTTGATGAGGGATTAGGCTTGATTGAGGATGAAGGACATTTTGTAGAGTCTCTACAATTTAATGACTTGGAGAGGTCACTAAAGGTACTTGAATCCATAAAAGATGACTTGGCTGCTATCATAGTCGAACCCGTACTGGGGGGTGCAGGATGTATACTGCCGAAAGATGGATATTTGCAAGGTTTACAAGAATTTGCACAGAAAAACGGAAGTCTATTTATCTTAGATGAAATAGTAACTGGTTTTAGATTTTCGTATGGTGCCGCGATGGATAACCTAAAGCTTGAGCCGGACCTTTTTACTTTAGGCAAAATTATTGGCGGCGGATTACCAATCGGTGCAGTATGTGGTAAGAAAGAATACATGAAGATGGCAGATGCTACAGTAGAGGGTGATAAGTCGACATATTGTTCAATAGGTGGAGGAACGTTTTCAGCTAATCCTTTAACAATGAAGGCAGGTTACCACACTCTCAAAACATTGAAGAATGATACAACTATTTATGATAAAATAAATAGCTTGGGTGAATTTACGAGGATGGGTTTATCCAAAATATTGAACGAAATGAAGATAAATGCAGAGGTAACAGGAATCGGATCTCTATTTATGGTTCATTTCTTAAATGATAACGTAAGAAGTATAAATAGTGCATTAGATGCCGCGTTATCAAATAAGGAAATGCTAAACAATTATAATTTGGCTTTGATGGCAAATCATAATATTTTCTTTTTGCCCGGCAAAATGGGTGCATTTTCAAATGCACATGATAAAAAAGATTCAATTAAGTTGCTGAATGCTACAAGATCCGTCTTTGAAAATACAATAAATCTAACGACGGATTAGATAAACCAACATAAGATCTGGATTTGTCTAATTCTCTCGCCACAAGGCCTTTTTTTTGGCAATTAGCATAAAAAACCCAAAATAAATCCCTTGAACTAATAATCCTAGATATATAGACCAGCCATCTGGAACAGGAAAACCCATTGAATATTGGAGCATGAGTGAAGCATGAGTGGTGGGTACAAAATATGATACTATTTGTAAAGGGTCTGGTAGGGTGCTTATTGGATAAAATACAGGGGGAATTACGGCTATGATGACGTTTACAAAGGATATAAGTTGCGTTGCATTTCGCATATGAAGCATATGTGAAGACAGAAAAAATCCGATTGAAGACATCGTACCCCAAATCAAGATAACATTCAAAAGAAGCAGAGGCAAAAAGGCTATCGAAGTAGAAAAAAATACTGCTAAGGTAATTAATACAATTAATGCAGGTAATCCGTACAAGATTTCCGAAAGCGCCAAACCCAGCATATAAACAATTGGAGAAACAGGAGAAGCTACAAAAACATCTTGCATCTTATACTCAATCTTGTATAGAGAAATATCCTGACCCAGTGCTAGTCCATATCCTACCAACGCCATCACCAAACTTCCCGCCACAGCAAATTGGACATATTGACCATTGCTAACTACAAACAAAATGAACAATAAAGAAAATGGAGAAATTGCGGTAAAGACGAGGGATAATGGGTTTCTTCGAAGCCACAGGAATCCAGTTACATAAGCGATTAGAAAGATTTGATTTATTACGGAGAGGACGCTACAGTTCAACCTAACTAACATGTTACTGATCGGTTTACATTCATATATTTTAAACAAAGATTGACAAAAACCAACTCTAATAATTTATTTTTTATCATCGAATCAATATTATATATACGGAGATTAATTGGTACAAAGTGTAATTACTCATGCAGTATACTAATAGATTATTTTCTTTGAAGCCTTCTCTAATTGAAAAAATCACTCTAATTGATAGTCAAAAAACACCCCATATGGAAAATTCAGGAAATAAGGTTGAATCCCTCTCAATTAGAGTATCGAAAAAGCATAATAAAAATATCAAATTTTGGATTGAAGCTTATGGCTGTTCCGCAAACTTTTCTGATATGGAAATAATTGCAGGGATTTTACAACAAGACGGTTTCAATTTGGTAGATCAACCTGAGGAGGCAGATATTAATTTTATCGTCACCTGTTCGGTCAAAAACTCAACCGAGCACAAAATGATAAACCGAATAAAAACATTGACTAATTTCAATAAACCACTTGTAATTGCAGGTTGTCTGCCCGCAGCAGACGAGAGAATGGTGAAATCTCTTAGCCCACATGCTAGTTTGATTGGCCCAGGCTCAATCAAATCAATTTCCACGCTATCCCTTTCCGCGTTACAACACAATCCATTAACCAAGTTAGAGTCTTCGAATGATGAAAAGGTAAATTTACCGAAAGTAAGGATAAACCCGATCATTAGTATTGTACAGATAGCTACGGGTTGTCTTAGTGACTGTACGTTTTGTCAGACTAAATTAGCAAAAGGACATTTGAAAAGTTTTCGGACAGGACATATCATAAATCAGATTAAATCTGATGTTGAAATGGGTAGTAAGGAAATATGGCTGACTTCTACAGATAACGGTTGTTATGGGCTTGATATAGGAACTAATATCGTAAACCTACTGAAGAGTTGTGAACAAATAGATACGTATTTTAAAATCCGTTTAGGTATGCTGAACCCCATGTATTTAAAAAATTTTGGTAAAGAATTATCAATTACCTATTCAACTAATAATAAACTTTTCAAATTTATTCACATACCAATTCAAAGCGGCAGCGAATCGATCTTGAAAAAAATGAAGAGAAGTAACACCGTAAACTACACAATTGAACTTGTCGAAAGACTAAAAAACTTTATTCCAAATATAACTATTGCAACGGACATAATAACCGGTTTTCCCTCTGAAACTGATGAGGATTTTGATAAAACATTGAAACTATTAAGAGACATTGCACCTGATATAGTAAACTCTTCAAAATATAGTTCTAGGCCTGGAACTGTGGCCTCTAAGATGGTTAAAGTTAATGACGAAATAATCTCTAGAAGGTCTGAAACACTTCATAAATTAATAAAGAACATTGCCCTTGAAAAGAACTCCAAATGGCAAGGATGGAAGGGAGAAATGCTAATAGACGATATCGAAAATGGAATTTTGAAGGGGAGAAATGACTATTATAAATCAATATCTTTAAATCAAGACCCTAATCAATTATTTAGTCACGCAAACGCTAAATATTATAAAAAAAACAAGTCAACCTTTGAAAAAGCTGAAATTAGTAGTTTTTTTGCAAAAAATAGTTCTCAATTTCAAAACCCGCATATGGGTAAAAGAGTAATTGTAAAGGTGATCTCAAATTCACATCATACTTTAAACGCAATCCCATTAGAGATAGTAAATTAATGAAAAATTAGAGATAACACTTTTATCTATCAATTGGGATTTGTTAATGACCATTGAGCAATACAAAGAAGTTTAGTAGTTGTATAGTCGGAGTTGGAGATGCAGGGAGTAGGATTACAATGGGCTTGAGGAATAGAGTAAATTCTGATTATTTGCTATTGACAAACAGTGCCTTAAAATCAATAAACTCGGACAAAGTAATCCAAATAGATACCGGAAACATAATCAATCCCTCACCCGAGGTAATAAGAAAATCCTTTTTAGAATCAAGCAATGATATTTTTGGAAGAGTGTGTGAATTTCAGTCAATTATACTAATAGGCAATCTTGCTTCTAGATTCGGATCTTCAATCTTACCAATGTTAGCTCAGCTGATTAGAAAAAAAACAAATATACAAATTGTATGCCTTCTTATTCTGCCATTTAGTTTTGAAAAGGAAAAGTTATTCCGTTGTGGTGTATCGTTATCAATGTTGAGTAGATACATAGAGAATATTTTGGTTATAGACAATGACGCAGTGATTAGGAATGATCTAGATTTGTCTTTAGAAGAACACTTTAACCTCACTAACCAGGTTATTTCCGATATAGTAATAGAATCCTTAAACAAGACCTTCCCAAGTAAATTTAACTTTGTTACTACTAGTAGAATTAACTCTTCCAAGATAAAAGATGCTTTTATAGACACCATGTCTGCTTTAACAGAGAAAATCAATCTCTCAGAAATTCAAAGATATTCACTATATCTTTTCCAATCATCTGAAAATGTATCGGTAATAAAGAATTTAGTTGAATCATCAAACAGTTTGCTTCCTACTGCCCAACAGGATATAAACTTGATATTAAACGGTAACGGTCAAACTCGGTGTCACGTACTGGCAACTACAGATCATAGAATTGTTTCTCTTTACGACCCTTTGAATTTCGTGATACCAAAAGATAATGTTCTAGACTTTGAACCCGAAATTGCTATTAATGAGGGAGTCAAGTTGGATTACATCAAGGATCTAGAATCTAGTCTCTTGGTATGAAAAAGTTACGGGATACTAAAAATAAATAAAAATAATCTAAATGGTCTGGGTTTAATAATTTGGATCAAAAATATTTTAAGTTTTAGAGCCCGCTTCTTCAGCAACATCATCTTTATTCTTGGATGTTGTTTTGGATTCAGATCCAGATTCTTCTGGTTCAGTCTTGCTGGCTTCCTCCTCATTATCGGATTCAGATTTATCTCGAGATTCATTATCGAGAATGATATCCTCATATAATGATACTATGACTTGCTCATCATCATCTTTGACGATCCTTACCCTTACTTTTCTTGGGGGATTGGTTTTCCCTTTTTCCCAAATATACCTATTAAGTTCCTGATCTATTTTAATCTGAGAACTTTTCATATGCTTTGTTGCGAATTCTTTAATCATATTGATAACACGGTCAGTTCGTTTATGTTTTGGGGTTAACCATGCTTTGCTAAAATTTATTGTATATATTCTTGCTAAATTATCTTCAATATTTGACATTCTTATTACCTCCTAATCTCTATCCGATATTCACATCTGACCTACGCCAAGACCTTCGTTTGGGATTGGTTCTAACATGTCGATGTGTCCGAATAATGATCCAGGCTGGCACCGGTCGATTCTGTTTAATCTTCTTTAATAGTCTAATTTTTCTTGTGGTATTTTTGCGGGCAGCCATGATAGATACCCTACATTACTTCCTATTTTTAAGTGTTAACCCAAGGATTTACTCCCCTTAAATGATGACTTTAGAGTAGATCATGACAAAGCTAGAACGATAAGTCTAATAAATAGTACAAATCAATATCAATTTAATTTGTATGCTTGTGAAACATGTTTTAAGTTTCTCCAATCAATATCTAACAAGAAACAAATGAAGAAGATCAATAAGATATCATCCGAAAACAACAGAAATATCCAATGTATGAGTAGTTATCATAAAAAATTGGTCGACAGTTTCAAGACGTAAATATTCTTATTTCTTATCCGCGGAAATAGAGTCAGATAGAATCTGATCACCGATGTTTACATTATATTTGTTGGTGAAGTTTGAAACTACTTCAAGGACATACAGAGAATCACTTGTAGGAGAATATGAAGTACAAGGTAATAGAAAGATACACGGTTGTAGGTTCTTTTCGATATGAACGATTTTGCCTACAGAATCTGCCCAAATTATGTCAATTGGAAATTTCATATCCTTCATCCAGAAGGAATGCTTCTGAGGGTTTTTGAAAACAAAAAGCATACCTTCATTTTCATTCAAAGAGTCCCTAATGGCTAGCCCTTTGGATTGATCGCTAGGTGTGCTTGCCAGAATTACGTCTATGCTCATGTTATTTACTTTAACAACAGATGTACTCCTAACATCTTCAGTTGAACCAGCGCCACTACCTGAGCTATCCAAAGCGGACGAAAATGCTGCTTCACCCAGCATAAAGCAAGCAATTAACATCAAAGTTAAGGAAAAAAACAGTTTCAATGTTTTCAATGAGCGATCCCTAACATTTAAACATACGATTTTTATAACTTGTATGGAAAAATTTAGAAATGGAATGTAACTGTAGATGCATTAATTGTAAGAGCAGGATGCTGACTAGTAAAGATTTCATCGCAGAAGATGGTTACGCAGATTCACACCACACCTGCCAAAATTGCGGAATACACTTCAACCACCTAGATGGAGAAAGATTTACTAAATGTATTATTTGTAATTTCGATTATGACGAAAGTTTGACCCTCGACAAGAACTAGGTCAAGAAATTAGTTTTTCTTTTGACATAGCCTCATCAAATTGCTCTGCAGTCATGAGCTCGCGTTCCAGTACAATTTCGCGTATATTTCGGTTGCTTGAGAGAGCCTCCTTATATACTTCTGCGGCCTTGAGATACCCAATAATAGGATTCAAGAGTGTTACAAGAACTGGGCTTTTTTGAACATAAGATTGTAATTGGGCTTTGTTTGCTTGTATGCCGTCAATCATATTTTTCGAGAAAATAGGTAGGAAATTGGTGAGCATATCTGTAGAGTCTAAAACTGATTTCACCATACCCCCCAACATTACATTTAGTTCAAACTGACCTGCTTGAGCTGCAAGACTAACTGACAGATCATTGCCTATGACTACGAAGCAAATCATGTTCAGACTCTCAGATAGTGAAGGATTGACTTTCCCAGGCATTATTGACGAACCGGCATGAACAGCGGGGATTGTGATTTCGGCAAATCCCGCCATAGGTCCAGAGGCCATCAATCGTATATCATTGGATATCTTGGATAATTCTAGAGCGAAATTTTTTATTGCAGATGAACAATTGGCCACTTCAAGTTTGCTTTGTAAGGAAAAGAACAAATTTTTAGATGGTTTTAAAGGAAATCCAGATATTTTTGCCAAATTAGATACTACCAAATCTTGGTATCCTTTTGGGGTATTTGCACCTGTTCCAACGGCAGTGCCTCCCAAGGCTACATAGTATAATTCTTCAAGCGATTTATTTATCAAGTTTTTGCATTTAGTCATCGCTAAAGCATACGCACCAAACTCTTGTCCAAGAGTAACAGGAATTGCATCCATCAAGTGTGTCCTACCAATTTTGATATCTTCATTGAACTCTCTGGATTTTTTTTCAAGTGATTCAATCAGAATATCTAACGATTTTGATAGCTCCATACAATTCATGATTGTTGCCAAGTGTATTGCAGTCGGAGACGTGTCGTTGCTAGATTGAGACATGTTTACATGGTCATTAGGACTAACACGGTCATATTGACCCTTATGAAGACCTAAAATCTCAAGTGTCCTGTTTGCTATAACTTCGTTACAATTCATATTAAAAGCTGTGCTGGCTCCAGAATTCAGAGTTTCAATTACAAATTCCTGAGACAACTTTCCGCTCAATATTTCATCACAACTCTGAATGATGGAATCAGCCAGATCAGAAGGTAATACTCTTAACTCCTTATTGGTGATTGCTGCCGCTTTTTTTATCATGACAAATGATTTGATAAAATTCCTATGAGGTGGCAACTTTGTGATTTGATATTGCATTTTAGCCCTCATTGTAAATGGGCCATAGTAAGCATCAATTGGAACACGTATCTCTCCCAGAGAATCTTTGTCGATTCTAAATTCTTCTGACATAAGTTTCAGTTTTGGTAAGGGATATTAAAACTTGTTTCAAACTATTATCAGAAGTTTATCATTTAATTACAGTAAACTAGAACGAAACAAGACATATGATCCAAATATCGATGGTTTTATCGAGGACATTTTTTAAATGAAATATTTATAAAAAAATGAGTTTATAATAAATAATATAGTATATTCCTGATTTATTATACTAGTAAATAAGGGTTAAGAGAAGAAATACCAAAATAAATTGACCTGTGTTTTTTTTGGGCTTGTTATTGATCAAACTTGACAATATCACATAAAGATATATTTATATCGAGTATTTATATACCCAAGGAAAAGAAATAATGCCCCAAACAAAGCCAATGGTAAGTATTGAAAACGTTGTTGCATCTGCAACGGTCAATCAAACTGTAAATTTAAATTTAATTACTCAGATATTTCCTGACGTAGAGTATCATCCAGACCAATTTCCAGGATTAGTATTTAGGTTAAAAGCTCCCAAAACTGCTACCTTAATCTTCAGCTCGGGAAAAATGGTTTGTACCGGAGCTAAATCTGAAGAACAGGCAATTAAAGCTGTGAGAAATGTAGTCCAAAAATTGAGAAAGGGTGGAATACCAATCGAGAATGACCCAATCATTGAAATTCAAAACATTGTCGCATCAGCGAGCCTCGGTGGTAAAATACACCTGGAGTTGGCAGCAAGAATCTTGCCTAGAAGTATGTATGAACCTGAACAATTTCCTGGATTGATTCATAGAATGTTGGATCCTAAAACTGTGATTTTGCTTTTTGCAAGCGGGAAACTGGTTTGTACGGGCGCCAAAAAAGAAACTGAAGTATACCGTGCAGTTACTAATTTGCATACCCTGTTAGAAGAAAAGAACTTGATGATCTATGAAAGTTAAGTTTCAACCAATTCATCTTTGATCTTACGGTAATCAGAATCACTTATCCGCTTATTCTTTTTCAAGATTTCTATGGCTTGATTAATACTGATCGCGCTATCAATCTTCATGTTTTGCCCCCTAAATTTTTCTGCTGCGCCCTGTTCTCTATCTATGATTACAACAGCTCGATTATTCTTAGTTTGATCGGATACTGTTTCTACCGCAATTAGAAGAGAATTTCCGGTAGTAACTACATCTTCTACAAACAGGACTCTAGAACCAGATTTTAAATCACCCTCTATTTTTTTTTGAGTCCCGTAGCCTTTCGTATCTTTTCTCACATAAATATGGGGTTTAAATAATTCATAAGCCAATGCTGATCCAAAAATAGTGCCGGAGGTAGGTATAGAGCAAATATAATCAAATCCTTCCAACCCGATGCGTAGTAGAACCAGCCTTTTCAATAAAGTTATGGCTTTTCTAAAGTATACTGGATAACTTTGTAATATTCTCAGGTCAACGTAAAATCTACTAATGCTACCACTTGAAAGAGTAAAATTACCTAATTTTATAGCATTGGCGTCATATAAAAAAGTCACCAACTCATCCCTTAGATCGTCCATAGCATTGATTTCTCTCAAATTAGACAATGTAGTAACTGCTTGATTTAATAAGTTACTTGTTTTTCTACATTAACGTATGCCAGAAATTTGGTTGGGATATGGGGATTCGGAAATCATTTTGGATATCAAATATGAAAATATTCTAAATATACTAAAACCTGAAATTAATGTATTAAATCCAGAAAAACTAAGTTTAAGCATACGCAACAACATCAATTTACAAAATTCTACTTTGATACTCATAACTACTCCTTTTCCAAGAATGTGGGAGATAATTAAGATCATCCGAGAGTTGGCCAATGAATTAAGAATCGAGTCAGTGGATATATTCTTAGTTTCAAAACCTTTTAGCCCCAAACTACGACAGGATTTTTCCAAGGAAGCGTCCAATATTGCTAGAATTGAGTCAGAAGAAGTATTGAAGAAAATTTCTCTATATAAGAACATAATACTAGTGGATAAGATTGAATATGATCCTGTCTTTGGATTTAGCGGTAGTCCTGCGAAGCTAATTAAAAAATGTTATCCTCAAGTTATGAATCAAATATATGCTTCAGTGATAGGTGAGCCACCAAAGCCCGGTTTATGTGGAGAGGCATTAAAGATTTCTTTTGAGGCGCTTTCAGAAATGGATTGTCAGTTAATTCACGTACTTTCCGACAGGGAGAGAATAGACTCGATCTATTTTGGACATCAAATCAGTTCTTTTCTGGCTGCAGTTAACAGTTTCAAAGAAAAGACGAGTATAACGAGTGATTATTCGAAATCAGCGTTCATTTCCGGAAACTCAACCTACTCGTCTCAAATAACTTTAGGTAACAGTTTAAATCTGTTATGGAATAATTGTCATTCTGTAACAGATGGAGGAACAATTGTATTGTTGTCGGAGAACAGAGGTGGCATAAATGAAGGAGCTATATCAAAATTTGTTGAAGGAAGGCTGGATCTTAACGGACTGGACAAGTATCAATACATATACGAACTTGAACACATAAACTTCCTCCAGGTATTAGGGGAAAAATACGAAATATTTTTGATATCAACTTTACCTCAAGTTTACCTGAGTAAGCTAGGAATAAAATCGATTTCCAAAATTAAGGATGGATTAGATTGGATTATTAAAAAAAATGGCAAGTTCTCAAAGACTAACATCATCCCATCATCAGAAATAACTAAGGTCACAAAAACCACTACCTAGAACAATGGATCGCCTGTATTGATGAACCAACAAATTTTGGATTCTGCAAAGAAGATTATTTACTCAATATTTGAGTAAGAATGGTTTGAATTTGTAAGACGTTAGCTTCGGATTTGAACCCTGTGGAAGAAAAAATGGTAGGACTAGACTTGAAACCTTCTTCCTGTAGACTTTGGACAATCACTCTTACTGGTAAAGTACTATTGCGTAAGAGCTTTCCGAACTCATCAGTTAGATAGTGATACGGCTGGTTATCAGATTCAACTCTAGCAATACTAAAAAAATTTTTAGCTATCTGGATAGGTACATACGAGGTCTTAACGTTATCGGCTTTTTCTTGAAGTTCCACCAAGTCTTGAATCAATATATCAATCATATTTTTATCAAAAATGTTCGATGACCATAGTGGTCCTGCTAGACGCGTCTTCCTTTGACAAACTTTACATTTCAAATTTGGATCGGGAAGCTTGATCAAAGCTCTGTATCCACATTCAAAGCAATGTTGAACATAGCCGATATTTTCTGACACCCGGTTAGCTAGTTGATTACTCTTCGATACTTTACAGTAAACTCGAATATAATTTCTATACGAATGAGCAAAAATAGGCGTTATAATCATGTCAAACCTAGATGCCACCATTGCAATACAAGCCAAAAGAATTCTAGTACCTATTTCTAATGAATATTTTGTACGTAAAGGAATTCCATAATACTTTCTATAACATACTCTGGGGTAAACTCCTAGTAGAACAGCCGTATCTGTTGCAGTAACAGAAAGCATGCCATCATTCTCAATTGCCCTCAAGATGCAATCTATATATTGTGCTGGTGAACCAAAAGGATCAAGATCAATAATTGTTCCTCTTTCTAAATAATCAAAACGATTCTGTAAAAAATTACAGACTTCATTATGAGAGAAATTACATTTATGATATATATTGTTTAAGACTGAACTAGCTTTCGCATTTTGAAGAGCAACGTGATTGTAATCATTAAAAATAACCTTCTCTATATTCGGAATCTCCTTCGCAACTCTCAGACCTCTTGCACCCACACCACAAAGTGAATCGACAAAAGAAAGATTCTTTCTTGGAAATCGAAGAAAATTCTTGTAAATCATTATTGAAATTTCTCTATTAAATCTTGCTGCAGGATTAAAAAAAGCGGGGAATTTTGAAGGTTCTTTTTGAATTAGGGAAGGAGAAGGGACCAATATTTGGGTATAACCTTCTTTTATCAAAGTCCATGAGTATGAAAGATAGTTTTTTTCCAAATTTTTATGATATGTATGCCCTTATTTATTTAAATTCATAGGCAGATTTTTTAGGAATTGAAAATCGTAGCTGTCAACGATTTTGCAAATAAAGCACTTGGATATCTATATTTTTGTTACATGTATTCAAATTCTTAAGCCATGCTATACAAGTAAATCTCATCAATCCTTTGATAAAAATATGGTTTGTTAACAGCAATTCAGTCTCTTGTAACTTGTCTCTTACCAAAGAGAGTTATTTTATTATGTGAAGGCCGTTCAATAATATAGTAATATAATGGGTTTGTTTCGTCATAGGATGTGATAGATCTTGGTTCTTGTAAAAAATACATATAAGTTCGAATTTCTACCCTAGATTAGTTGATTTTAGGAGGAATCGATGAAGCTGGTCGTGGATCAGTTATGGGACCATTAGTGATTGCTGGGATATCTCTTGACAAAGGAGGTATCGAATTTTTGCAAGAGGAGGGTGTAATTGATTCAAAAAAAATGACCCCTTCTAAGAGGGAACACCTTTATCCAAAGATAATTTCGCATGCTAAATCAGTATGCATATGCAGAATCAAACCTAAAACTATAGATATGTATGTAAATCAAAATAAGCTAAATACTTTAGAATCAAAATTTATGACAATAGTCTCGGATAACCTGGATGCCGACAAGATCATAATTGATGCATGCGATGTTAATTTGGTAAGATTCAAACAAAGTATTGTTCAGAATCTGATTAATACTTCTGCTAAGATATACTGCTTTCATAAAGCAGATTCTGACAACATTTTAGTATCAGCTGCTTCAATCATAGCTAAGGTTACTAGGGACAGAGAAGTTGAAAAGATTGAAAGAAAACTCAAGGAACATATTGGGTCGGGCTACCCTTCTGATCCTATTACTAAAATTTTTCTAAGGAACAATATAAAAAATGCTATGATCAAAGAATACGTTAGATTCTCTTGGAGTCCAGTAAAGTGTATATTAGCTGAGCTGACTCAAACAAAAATACTTTGATATATTGGAGAAAATTTTTGTTAGCCCATATATTTAGCATGGATTAAAGAATGATCTTTATCAAACGGTTCCAAATCAACTATTTGTAAAATCTCAAAATTATTCTTTTCCAATTTTCTCGCTTCATTTTTTGTTACGACTTTGGGGTCCATTAACACATCAATGCTTCGAGTCTTGATAATGATAACAAGACGGCCACCTTCTTTTAGATAACTCTTGCAATTATTGATAGCAATTTCAGTTTGGTCAGGTTGCGCAATATCCGAATATACTACATCCACCAATCCATAATAAGAATAATATTGTAAATAATTTCTTGCATCCATCAGGATCGGTATTATATTTTTTCTCCTTGATGCCACATTTTCAAGAAACTCTCTGGCGACCCTGGCCGAAGGTTCTACCGCGAAGATTATGCCCTTATTACCAACTATGTCAGAGACATGACTAACAGTAGTGCCTGTAGAAGCACCTAAATAAAGAACGGATGATGATTCTTTTATTGGATTTTCTTCCAAGTTTCTTAAGATCGCGGCGGCTAGTTTGCTTCTAAATGGTTCCCAAATCCTATATTCTACATCTTCTAATTTCATAATCTTTTCGCCATAAACACTTTTTTGTAAATCCAGATTCTGGGTAGCCAAATAACGTTCCTTTGAATTATCAATAAGCATAATAAACGACCCATTGTCAAATTTTTTATAAATAGACAGATGATTCATTCTCTAATTATTCCACCTATACTGACTACTATCCTACTTTTTATTAGACTTGTGAAATCTTTTTTTGAATTTATTCTTCTTAAACTTAAAGTCGCCATCCCTGTCTCTTTCACTATCTCTATGTTTATCATAGTTCCTTCCTTTATTCTTATTGTATCTATTACGATCCCCCCTTCGAAAGCCTTGAGGTTGCTCGTAATTTCTTTTCTTTTGAGGTTCAGAAGGCTCCTTGTATTTCTGTTGAATTTCCGTTATACGGTCGTTTAATTTACTAGATAGGGCACTATTAGTAATATTACTTCGACCATACAAATCAACTCTTGCTGCTATTGCAGCTTTTGCTGAGATAGCCCTGGCTAGTTTACCCCTTTGCCATTTTGGAGCAGAATGAATAACTGGATGCTGAAATAATAATCCGTGTTTGGGTGGATTGGCACCAGTCTTTAAAGTTCTAAATAAAGCCTTCTCAGCACCTAATATCTGAATGGTACTAGAAGAGAGGGAAGCTAATCTTTTTAAGCTTCCTGCCTTTGCTATTAACCTAGCGCCTACAGTTGCAGTAAGTAATTCCTTTATGTTTGGAGATATCTCGTCCATCGAGGCTTCAATATGTTCTTCCAAAGTTTTACGGATTAGACTCATAGAAATCACTTGATTTGCAAGACTTTGAAGTATGGATAGATTTTCTGCCGTAATTTTTCCACCCTTACTTCTCTGCGCAGTTTCTATTATGATTTCGATTTTGTTATCTGGAATTTCTAACGTTGAGAGAAAATCCTTTGTAATTTCGCTTCGATCCCCAAACTTTGAAACTATATTTGCATAAGTTACTATATTTTGTAACAAATTGTCGAGTTCAGGAAAATGTAAGCCATACCATTCCCTCATCCGTGTTCCAACTGTATTTATAATCTTATCCATCTCATCTAGCGCGTTGACAGATTGACTAACGTGCAGGTCGAGTTGTGCAGAAGCTTCTTGTACTCTCAAAGAAGACCACTTTAATGAAAAATCTCTTAAATTATCTTTTATAGTTCTTTCATCGGTGTCGATGTGGTCTTTTTCAAGATTTTTAACATCAGCATAAATTTTTTTTTTGTAGATCTGAATCCGTCTTTCATCATCTGGTGAAATCCTTTCAACCCTCTCACTACTATTTTTAAGAAAGTCAATCATCGGAGGGAAATTTGTTACGAGAACACTAGGTTTGAATTTGAAAAATTCTAAACACGTAGTAACTTCATTGAAATCATTCGATCTTATTTGCAGGTGGGATTGTAACGGATCGTGAAATTTTTTAAAATGTAACAATTCGTTCTCATAATTAAGTATGGCAATGCCTAACTCAAGAATCAAAAATCTATATTCATTGTGTGCCATAAATCCACATTCAAGAATAGCTATACTGTTTAAGAATAATAACCTTGTTATTTCAAAGTTAATGAATCAATGGATAAAATTTACATGAATTGCTTTATCATTTCAATATGATTGCTTTTAGACAAAAAGGTCTGAATTGATTTAACTATCCAAACGGTAGGGGTATATTAATTCCTTGTTCACTCAGTTGTTTCTGTACGTCGTCGAAGATCCTATCTGCTAAATCGGCCTCATTATTGTTATTAGCATCATCATTACTTGAGGGAGATCTTGGTGTTGTTGGTTGAGTTTCGGTACTTATTGGAGTTCCTTCAAATGATGTGCTAGTCTTTTTCAGCTTGTACCCCTCTTTAGTTACAGTTACCGACACGTTGATAGTATCGCCTGACTCCAACAATCTCGGATTTATAGTAGTGCTGTATTTACCGTCGATATCAGATGTTCCTGAAAACCGTTGCTCATTGATGGAGCCTGTTATAATGGCACTTTCCAAAGCATCACTAGTAATTGCATCGTTTGTCCCGATTATGATTCGTTGATTAAGAGCTTGTCCAGCTTTGTTTATACTTACATCCATAGTTTTTAGTTCAGCAGGTTTTGGTAAAATTGCATCTACATTTATATTCGCAAATTTAACAGTAGAAAATGGAGAGTAACATTGCAATTTGGCAGTCAAAGGTTGTGAACCGTTCTTGAGATTGGTATTGCCCGGCTCAAGTACAATGCTCCAATTCCTATAGTCCTTTGAACCATTCCCACCTGTTGCAAGTGTTTTCTTAAAGTTCGAATTATTAGAACTGCTAGGAGCAATCGGACCAGCAGAGTTTCCTGCCGCTAAAAGAACCTCACAGTCGTAGTTCTGTGGATAGTCAGAACTACCATTTACTTTAATAGGACTGTCAAGATTTACTGGTTCGCCATTTGATGGGGAAAGGATTTCGACTGACATTGCTGAGAGAT
>DATELO010000026.1:0-2292 GCA_035276505.1 Candidatus Nitrosocosmicus sp. | reverse complement strand
GCCCCCTTCTCATCAGAGTTATTCTGAGCCCATATTTGACCCCCATGCGCTTCAATTATATTTTTACAAATATACAACCCCAACCCCGTACCATTCTCCGATTTAGTAGCAAATTTTGAGAATAGTTTAGGAAGTATTTCAGAATCTATTCCTTTTCCGGTGTCTTTTACAGTTATTTTCATAAAATCTATGTCATTTGCTCTTAACTTGTCCATTATGATCGTAATTTGGTCGTTTAGTTCTGTAAATTTAAGAGCATTGTCTATTAGGTTAGTGAGAACTTGTAAAATTCTAGATTTGTCTATCTCAGCATGATAATAGTTTTGAATTTCTGGGTAGGATCTGTTGGATGAATTTTCTATCCCCTCTCCCAAAAGCATTAGTCTTTTGCAATTGCTTTTCAATTTCTCATCTATAGTATCATTGTTTATAGAATATTTGTTGTTATCTATATTAAGTTGATTATTAAAATCAAAAATGCTCTCTGATATGAATTTCCTAATATCGGTTAGTTCCCTTTCTAATCTAAGAGAATTGGACTCTATACGGGTAATATCTAATACATTATTGGTTAGCTTGGAGATCTTTTGAGTGTTCCTAATGATAATATCCAATAGCTCATTTAAATGAGCTTTATTTACCTTTATATCGCCTTTGTCATCCTGAAGCTCATCTTGATTTAGAATTGACTTGATTACGTCAGACATCAACAAAATAGGCTGCAGTGGATTTTTGAGCTCATGAGCAGCAACATGGATGAAGTCGTTTTGAATTCCTTCAGTTTCTTTTAACTTCTTATTTGCTTTTTTTAACTTCATAGATATCTCGGTTTGATTCCATAAATTCTCAAAGAAAAGTACATACGACAAAACACCTGCCTTACTACTCGAATAAGTTGATAATCCTATAGCATCATAAAATGTATCTTTAGAATCGTCTTTTAACTCCATTACGAGCGAAATCCTTTTATCTACAATTAAAACAGTTGATTTGGTCTCTAAAAAGCTTTCAATAACTCTAAATTCCATATCAACAAACTCTAAATTCAATAAACCCTTGTCGGCTTTTAGCTCTTGAATAATCTTGGATATTCTGTGGTCAGATGGTACCAACGCCTTTAGTTTGATGTTGTTATTCTTTACCGATTCGAAGATAGAGGAAACTAAGCCTGCTCTATGTTGCCTGATAAATGCACCAGCAGAGGGAAAAATAATCATTATTTCCTTTTTAGAAGAACGTACTATTGTTTCATAGAGGTTGTGTACATTCTTGGACTTTGAAAGAATGTCTATTCTCTCAGGGTCATACCCCATATCGATATCTTTGATTATATCCTTAGCGTCGATGCCATTTTCCCATAAATCTTCAAATATTGATGTATAATAATTAATATGAAAAGGATCAGTACTGGACAACATCATCTTGATGGGGACATCATTAGTAGTTGTACCATCTTTGTTCTCAACATGTGAAAGTAATATCTTATTCGTTACTAAAAAATTAATTATTGGGAGACTTTTGATACTTTTTATTTTAATTCCTATATCCATGAACAATCTAACTAATTCTATATCTTCATTTCCATTCACTGATACTATCCATCTAATCCCACCATGAAATTTCTTCTCATATTTATCCATTATTTTCTGATAAACGTTAAAGAGCGACTGATATGCAAGTCTGAGCATGTTAGTATCTGAACAAATTAGGACTTCTTCTGATGTCTCTGCTAGATTGCTAATGTTTTTATAAATTTCATTCCAGTTATCAATTACTTTTGTGGAAATTCTCTGATACCCTTCCTTAATTTCCCTAATCCTCTCCTCAGCAGGAATGGCTTTATCCCAAAGGCTTTCAAAAACCTCTTGCTGCTGTTCGACTATTTCCATGACGTTACTATATATGAGATGTGCAACAGGTTGTGCTTCCTGTAAATTAGCTGTTGCTATATACTCCTTTTCGGTTACTGCCATTCCGCCCTTTGCGCTATCTATATGACGCAATTGGGCAATTTTCATAAATTCTTCACAGTAATGCAAATTGCTGCTGTTAATTTCTGTTATAAAGCGTATTATGGCCCCTCTTTCATAAGCTTCTTTAAAACCCTTTCTTATTGGGTTGACTCCCATTCCAATGGATGGTCCTTGAGAATTCGTATAGTTATCCCACTTTTTTGCTGTACTACTAAGAACTTCTAAAATTCTTTTGGTCGTGTCTTCCGTGCCATAGATGACTTCAGTTCTTTCTAGTTGACAGTTAGTTCCTTTAATTGGTTTGAAGGAGTTTGAAGAA
>DATELO010000025.1:0-2637 GCA_035276505.1 Candidatus Nitrosocosmicus sp. | reverse complement strand
CAATATTTATTAAAAAAAGAGTTTAGCATTATGCAAAGAAAATATGGTCTAATCGACATTAATGGGGATAAAGATATTAATGATATCTATGAAGAGATTCAAACAAAGATAAGTGATTTTCTGAGTCGGACCAAAAATATTAGGATCAATAACAGTCCATTATAAAATTATTTCTTGCGATTCATGGTATTTTTTGGATCGGAGTCATAAATGTTTACCAGTTTGTATAACGATTAACAATCATATGGATTGTGACAATTCGACATAATCCTAAATGGGAAATTAATAATACCAAATGAATTGAACACAGGTTCCTATGTGATAATATATAGTAAATGGTAACTATTAGGACAATAATTAAATCTTTGACTCTGCTCATTATAATTATGACTAAAGAGAAAATAATAGTATATCCAGAGGAGAGAAAATTATGTATGGGTTGTTTTCATCAAAGGTGTAGTCACCGATATGACTTGGGACAATTTAACAATCGTCTATTGTGTGGTCATCCAAAATGCAAATGTATTCAATTTGTAGAATGGATCTAAACTAGAAATCTACCATAATCATGATTGGATCAAATGAATACCCATAACTATCTTATATTATCCATATTAATATATCCAAGTGAAAGCTTTTATATAGAGTAATAACAGACGTTTAATAATAATTCTTCTTATGCATCCTACATTTGATGCAATAATGTCTCAAATTTTAATTTAAACTATCAATCATAATGTCAATGATCTAACGTAATCAACGAATTGATCAAATTTTGTATTTCTAATGTTCTGAATATTCGTTATAGTACTTGTTATGGTTAGCTTATCTGACTTTTGTTTCTTTTTCAAATAGTCTAGTGTAACATCATAGTCATGTATATCGCCCAGCATTTCTTGAATTTTCTCAAGGTACGCCAATATTCGATGAATATCTTTGTAGATTAGATTAGTAACATCTATCTGCTTAACCCGTTTATCTGTCTCTCCACTTTCCTTACTAATTAATAAAAGTTCAATTACATAACGTAATTTTTTAGTGTCCTTTCTGACTTCATGCAATTCCGAAACTTTGGATTTATCGCTAATTACTGAAGGAATCTTTGATTCTATTTTGGTTTTCAATTTCTTGATTATTTTTAGAATTCTTTTTCTAGCTTTGTTTTTGAATTTCTTAGTGATATTGTTTGGACTATAAATGTTAGAGACAATGATCTTTTCCAAATCTAACGCTGCGGCCCTAGCTTCTTCAAGTTTATCTTGTCTTTCTTGTTTAAGAGGACTTTCGACCAATTCTAGTTCTAAGTCGGCCATTTTTCCTTCATTGGTCAGTTTCTCCAGAATTATATCAATGTCTCTTATTCTACTATTAATTCTAAACAGCTTTTTACCTCTATGGGCAAAAGCTTTAACATTTTTTTTAACAAATCCTCTAGGGCTTGATTGATAAGTAGCTTCCAGTCTACGTAAAGATGTTCTCATGTGATGAATGTTTTCTTTGGTTGGATCGTGTAAATACTTGGTCAGTTTGATATAAACCCTATCAAAGTTTCGAACACAATTATTAATGTAAACCTCGGAGTTATAATGGATATAACAATACTCCAACCTAATACAAATGTGGACTGAGCTATTTGAATTATCTGTAGTCCTTTGGATTAAATAGATATAGATCCGCTCATTCGAAAAAAAATATACGGTTGACTTTGGAAAGGACACCTATAGATAATATAAATTAATTCAATCGTATTATTAAATCCGAATTCTGAATATAGAAAAAACTCTTATTTAACATCTCAATTTCAAGGTTTCCAAATATTCATTATTTCGGATCTAAAACCATGTTGAGAAATAATATTATTCCAGTTTGGTATGTACAAGTTTATTTGCACTAGTGTACATGTAGACATCTTTATAGAACGATGTGTTAGGATACCTACCAATTCTTCCAAGTCTGGGTTGTGTCCAATTAGCAATAGTATAGTTCTATCAACAGGAGTTTGAGATATGGAACGAATATAAGAATTGACACCATTTTTGTGAAATGAAAAATTGACGTCTACTAGTCTATCATAATCACAATGTCGACAAACAAGAGTGGTTGTTTCAACTGCTCTACGTGCAGATGACGTTACGATTGTATTTGGTATCAGATTGATTTTTTTTAAATACTTTCCCATTTTAATTGCGTCCCTTTTACCTCTCTTATTTAAGGGTCTATCGTGATCATCTAACTCCTTATTTTTCCAGCTTGATTTTGCATGTCTAAGAAATAGTAATATTCTATAATTTTCTCCGGCCTCCTGTATGTCCATGATAAAATTATTGAAGACAAATAAAAAAAAGTATTTGTAGATACTATGCAATCCTTAATGAAATGGTTCTTTTTAGCAATATAGCGAATACAATAGTAACTACTGAAAGAAGCCCCGCAGTAAAAAATACGAGATTATAGGAATTAGTTGATGGATATGATCCTTGTACTCCAGTAATTGTCTCATGACTTGCCATATAGACTCCTGCCAACGCAGGTCCGATTGCCATTCCAATGAAGAGCAAAAGTGCACCTACACCTACCGAGATGCCGGTATATTCTTTAGGAGACTTTGACACTACCAAATTCCATGCAGCAGTCATG
>DATELO010000024.1:0-2193 GCA_035276505.1 Candidatus Nitrosocosmicus sp. | reverse complement strand
GTATCGAAATATTTGATTTGTATCACAAAAAGATGAGGATGTTAACAAACTGCTCAAAGGTTACAAACAGAATATAACATAGATAATTTTATGGTTTTATGAACTGGAAACGGATATCATATCTATGTAATATTTAGTTTTGAAAAGCCATTAGAAGAGCCTCCCACATCTTTATTTTATAATTCTCTTCCATTATTTCTGCACTCAAAACAGCTTATTAAAGTCCATCTACAAAAACACGAGGAATATTCAACTTCTCGTTCTGAAATTGCATACACAAGACTAGGACTATCTTTTATTCTAATAACAACATATAGTTATTATCGTTCTAACAACTTTGTGTTTAATTAAAGGGTTATAACAGAATTGATTAATCTTCTAAATACTCGTATACACGATACATACTTTGAGGATCAGAATGAGAAAGATATTTCCATTTTGTTGGATCGAGATTTACTTCTATAAACTTGATATTATTCAAAGAATCTTTGGGGCTCGTTGATGATGACAGATGAAGAATATTGTAAATATATTCGCCTACCAATACCTGATTAGGCCTTGCAAGAGAAGCAATCTTTGCAGCCAAGCTTATACTAGAACCTATTATATCTATGTGAGCTTTTTCTAAACTCTTTCCATAAAGGACAACTAAAGCATAACCATAAGCTAATCCTATCCTTACTGTGATTTCAGGTAATTCATTTGCCATAAATGCAGGATTTATAACTTCTTTTATAATTTCTAGTATTGCTCTCGAACAATTCAATGCATTTCTACATGCTTTTGCATTATCGTATTCCGCAGGAAATAATGCAATAACAGCATCTCCTTCATACTTGAACACATATCCACCGTAACCTGATACAGCGATGCTTATCTCTTGAGCAAAACTTTGTACTATTAAAGCAAATTTATGCTCTGGTAAAGTGAGGCTCATTTGTGTTGAGTTATTGATATCTACAAACATAGTCACTAGATTTGTTTTTGTGTTTACATGCCTTCTCAGTAATTTTCTGGTTTCGTCAGTTGACATATTGAGCTGAATACCATCCATTAGGGTTTTAGTTACCCTAGCACGAGTTTGCTCCAATAAAGGTAGGTTGGTAAAGCTCATAAATAGTCTTCTTTGCCACTAGTTAAACAACTTTTACTTCTGAAGCTATTAACTTCAATGCGTTATAGACTTTCAATTTCGTTTCTATCATTACAAAGCTTGCAACAAGGATAGCCTCCTCATTACTTAGGGATTATTCATTATCATAATCGATATACACAATACAATAATATAAGAACTGATAATCTTTATAGGCTATTATTGACGAAAATGCTAGCTGGGGAGGAAATTAAACAAATCTTATACTCAATAATAGAAGAAATAGGCAAAGAAAAAATTCAATCAGAGATTACTTCAAGCTTTGAATCATCGCAAAAATATATCGATGTTATAATGAGGAAATCTATTACAAAGCTAGCTTCAGAATCAAATGATGATCATGATGACACAATTGCAACGTTATCCGAGGCGCTCCTTCATTTTATGCTTACAATTAGTACCTTACCATCACAAAGAAAAATTCAAGTCAAAAATGATTTGGTTCTTGATGTAATTATACCAAGTTTACAAAGCTTGAAGACAAAACCTGATAAATCAATTATTATTCAAATTATAAAGGATAATTCGGACTTAAATAAAATATCACAATTGAAATTCTTACAGCCAAATGAAGAGAATATATGGTTGATATCTGCCAAACCATTATCAGCACCGACAAAATACAAAACATATAGAGTATTCTCCAATGAGTATTCAAATATCATAATAGATATCTATAACTTTCTGAAAGAAACAGACGATAAAAGCTTTAGGTTTATTCATTGACATAAAGGTTCCACCATAGATACAAGAGATTGCTGGAAAACAGTTCGCTGAAAAATAAAATAAAGATGTTTACACATATTAATGAAATACTTAGTTGACATGGTGTAATTAAGTAATTGTCATCAGAAAAATGCAGCTGGATCCGCAGTCAACTAGAATCTCTTCCACTATTGGGCTAGTGCCTGGTTTCCTTGTTTGAAAATGCTAGTCGATATGCAAGAATTATTATGTGGTTTGATTAATAATTGGCTTGATTGATTGATTGACTGATTAATCATTTTAATCTAAAACATGGAGACCTAAGCCTTCTAATT
>DATELO010000023.1:0-3309 GCA_035276505.1 Candidatus Nitrosocosmicus sp. | reverse complement strand
ATGACCATCAAATAGATCTTTTTTAGCCTTTGAATTTCAACTTCTTTTGGAATTAATGCTGGCATTTGGGCCATAATCTTTCTTCATCATATCTACCAAATTCAAGTATATAAGACATTAACTATAAAATCTATAAATGGCAGTTAGATAATATATAGAAAATGGTATTATTTCACGTTAATAGCATATAAATTTGATATAAAAGGGTATAATATGGATATCATGAAGTAAAGCTTGAATGATTAGCGTGGTAGATAATCAAATGCTTAATTCTGAAATTACAGGCTCCACCTTTTGAACTGTCAAGGCATGGTTATCCGTGTAGGTGTTTGAAATGATTTCTGTTTTATTTATCAGAATATCTGATATGTTAGAATTATTACCTGTTTCTGAATCTAACTTATCTTTGATAAGGTCAACTGGATTTATTATTTCGTCAGAATTTATTTTAAAAATAGCGGTAAAATTATCCATCCTGTTTTCCTCAGTTGAGGATATTGAGAAATCTGTTTTGAGATACAAGGCTTCCTTGTTTGAATTATCCAATGTATTGACGGTGTGCAATACATCTACATTAACCAAATTACTAATTTCTGATCCATTGATTATCGTATTTCCAATCTGATTGTTCAAAAAATTATTCACCAGCAATCCGTCATTGATACTGATCTCTATTTTTACGATACCTTCGGCAAAATTATTTGATAGATTATTGGTAGTGTTGTTGGTGTTATTGTTAGCAGCAGCGTCATCTGGGTCTATTTGGGAAAATGGAAATATTTTTGCACAATTGATGTTTACAATACTTTCTGAAGGGACATTAAGAATATTGAAATTACTCTTATATTGTTGATTTACTGTAATCCCTTTCCAAATTATGGTAATTGGAAAATCCTTTTTATTAAAAATTGTAATATCTGAATCATACTTTCCGGGTCTCAGTGGTCCGCTGTCATCATCGATTGAACCACAATTAAATCTAGCATAGTAGTTAACTGTCAACTCATTTTGAGATAAATTTGGTTTTGAATTAGTGTTATTGGCGGCAGTGGTGCTGGTGCTGGTGCTGGTGGTAGAGGCCTGACCTGAAGCATTCTTGACCGACAAGATTCCACTTTCTCCTCCTCCTCCTCCACCAAAAATGACGAATTGAGTAACAAGAATAACTAAAATAATATAGAGTTTATAGCGGACCATTTAACAAACAATGTTCTTTTCGTCGATATAATTTTTATCATAAATTTCAATAATAATTAAATAGTCAAAAATCACTTATTTGTAATATATGAAATTTGCTTTTTCTCTGATTATTATTTTTAGCTTGTTGTCTAGTCCGTTATTGACTTTTTCTCTTGTTTCAAAAAGTGTTTACGGTGATGGCCTTTTCATGGAAGAGCTAGCTGCGTCCTTTGGTGACCGTAGCGCTAATTTGTTGATAAAAATGTCACCTCCAGTGGTTACTACAGAGACAATCCAAGAGCAAGCTCAAAAACCCGAAATTCAATTTAGACTTTATGAAAACCAGTCAGATCAGAACTTTAAGGAGGTAACATATTTCATTACGATTGAAAAGGATGGAAAAACTTTGTTATCTGACTGGTTCTTTAATCCGAATGGAAATCTAACTATCCAGATGCAACCAAGAAACCAAAGCCATATTTCGATCTATGGAGAACTCGATCCCATAATGAATGCATACACTACCAGAGGTAATGATCCAGTAGTAGCAGCCGGACCCATATTTTTAGAAGGAGGATTGTATCACTTTATTGTTAGAATAGTGACCGTAGACTTTTCGCGTACTATCCTTCCTGATGATCAACAGCCAGTATTCGATGGCTGGCTCAGTGTTGGAGCAGCTGAAAACGCAATGCTAGATGTAAAAGGACAAGAAGTTCCGATTAAGGTCCTGTCATACTACGATGAAATTGGGAATATAACATATGACCAACAGCCTAATTCGATCAACTTTACGATGCCGTTTTCTTATGATCCACAACGAATAGCTGATCCTAAAAATACTGTGTTTATTCATCAGGAAGTGGAAATTCCAAAACCTAGTCCACTATCTGCGGAAGGTGGTTATCAAGGATTTACGAATGGTAAGGATGTTACAAATGTGCTTATGGTTGATGGGAATAATAAAACAAAGGATATAGTTCATTTTATGATCGCCAAGCCAGCAGTTGAGCAAATTACAAGTGAATATTTGAAAAATTCAAGTACCACTAGTGCTGAGGGATTAATGACCTTCTCCCTAATTCCATCTAAAAACGGTTCAATGGTTATGGGCGGAGGGGCTATGAATCACACGATGCCTATGATGATGCCAATGTAACAACCATCCAGACACACACTCTCTCTCTTTATCGTTAACACACAACCTATGGAAGGGGATATAACGACCGAGGCTTAATTTTTCTACTTTTATTATTCCATCAAATCAACGTCCTAGTTATAGTTCATGAAAAAGATGAATATATTATAAATAACATTTTATATCATGGATTTATTTAAAAACTAAATTTGGGTAATCGATCTTTCTCCCCTTCTTTTTTGTTTGTTTTATTGACCTTTATCGTTACCTTTAGCATTGCTTTGATGATTGCAATTGCAGTCGCCTATGTACCTTTTTCTTTGGCTGTTTATTTACCTCATTTTGAATTACTTTTACCTATCGAAAGATTCTTCGAAATAGCCTATGGACAAGTATATGATGATCTATTTCTCTCAGTTAATCCAGAACAAATGATAATTTCTGAAAGCAATAATCCGTCTATAATCAATAATTCTAATACCTTTTTTACTAAAGGATTGTTATCCACTGTATTAACTCCAGATCCAAGCTATTTGACCAAAAATACCTCTGAATTATTGTCTCAACAACAACAACAACCATCCTCACAGCAGCAGCAGCAGCAGCAGCAGGACAACCTGAGCAGTTCCCAAAATCAGACTGTTCAGACCGATTTGCTTTATCTTTACCCTAAACTTGTCTCTGGATCTTGGGTTCTTAATGTATCTAAAGGATTGGTTACTGATTTCCAAGCCAATTTTAAACTACTCCCTATAAACGGAATCGATAAACACTTTGTCGACATCCTGAATTTTCGAAATGCAGATGGTTCTTTTGTAACATTTGACCAATTTTCTAATACTACCATAAATGGGTTTGCAGACATCAAGATTGATAATGAGCTATTTCAGAAAGACTTCCCAATTACAATTCAACTCTTTAAGATAAATACTATTGCTTTAGAGATGGATGAAGAAATAGTTTCTAACATCTTTTACAATAATAATTTGTTA
>DATELO010000022.1:0-13601 GCA_035276505.1 Candidatus Nitrosocosmicus sp. | reverse complement strand
AGGTATTTTTGGCTGTAATTGTCTACCAATATTTTTACGCTGTTTTGCTCCAACACTACATCGTCTTCATCAGGATTTTCTTCAAATCCCATCCCATATGACAAACCTGAGCAGCCACCGCCAGTGACATAGACTCTAAGGAATAGATTGTCTTTTCCCTCTTGTTTCATAAATTCTGTTACCTTTTCTGCTGCTTTAGGAGTAACGTCGATAATCTTTGGTTGTTGAACACTTGCCATGATATACTATATTTATGCAATCAAATTTAATAAGGTTTTCCTATAAATAAACTAAAAAAAAGAGAAAAACGTTGTAAAATTTTGATGGTTTTTTGTGTCTATTTTTTGGACAGTGCCGCCCATTTGGCCAGTGAACTTGCAGCTATGCTCCAAGTATTTACGGACTGATAAACTGGAACATTGTTTTCCTCAAGTCTATTGGCCATCTTTTGAGTGAATGGACCCCCCAATGCACCTACTAAAATTGGCTTTTTACCAAGCTTGTTAAATTCTGCTAAAATGTCTACAATTTTTTCCTCTAACGGGTCATCTTGGAAAACGAACCAAGGCATGATGATGTCTACATTGGGGTCTTCCATAAAGGTTTGAATTGCATATTTATAATCATCAGCATTTGCAGAGCCAGTAACGTCGCATGGATTACCAATTACATAAGTTGCTGGATAATGTTCTTTGAATGATTTCATACTTTGATCACTGAGTGTAGCTACTTGTAATCCTAGTCTCTCAAACTGATCTATTGCTGCAATGATTGGCCCTGCGCCATTTGTTACCATTGCTACCCTATTGCCTGAAGGAATCGGTTGCCATGATAATGCTTTAAGAGAAGCTGTCAGTTCATCATAACTATCTACTGAAATTATGCCATTTTGTGTAAAAGCTCCCTTTACAACACTGAAGGTACCCCCAAGGGAACCCGTGTGGGAGGCCGCCTGCTTTGCACCTCTAGTAGTTCGGCCATTTTTGAATACTACAATTGGTTTCTTTTTGTCACCAATAACACGTTTAGCAGTATTTACGAATTTTCGGCCATCGCCCAATCCTTCAACGTACAAGCCGATAACTTTCGTCTGAGGATCTTCAGCAAGATACCAAATCATGTCAGCCTCATCGACATCAGAACGATTTCCGTATGATACCATTTTGCTCATGCCAAATGGGAATGAGTGTTCCATAAATGCAATGCCGATAGTGCCACTTTGTGACAAAAATGCTACGTTTCCATTTTTAGGTCTCAACATACGATCATGACCCTGAAAAGCACAATCTAATCTATTTTCACCATTAAACATTCCAATACAGTTTGGTCCAATTATCCTAATTTTTAATTGTGATGAAAGATCCTTTACTTGTTGCTCTATAGCAGCTCTTTCCCCACCAAGTTCTTTTCCACCACCTGAAATAATAACAACATTGTGAATGGATTTTTGGCCGCAAATCTTTAACAGATCAGGTACGAATTTTAGGTCAACTGTAACCACCACCACGTCAATTGGTTCATTTATGTCATCCAGACTCTTGAATGCAGGAATTCCCATTATTTCGGGATATCCTTTGGCATTTACGGGATAAACCTTTCCCTTGTAGTCATGCTTTACCAGAGTCTCTAACACAGAATTTCCTATCTTACCGACTTCAGGTGAGGCACCTATCAAGGCTATGGATTTAGCATTAAAGAATTGATCCATGTGAGTTGAATTTGGCTGATCAGCAGAAATGACGTTATACTTGGGTTGCTCAGAGAGCAAGATTTTTGCGTCAGCTACAAAATAGCTATTCGGATATACTATAACTGGGTTAAAATCAATACTCTCATAATAGGGTGCAATATCATACCCTAATTTGCCAATATTTAACAATGCATCTGATAAAATATTTAGGTCGATTGGTTCCGATCCTCTGTAACCCTTTAGGAGCATTTTCCCTTGCAACTCTTCAATCATTTCGAATGCATCATCTTTGGAAATTGGAAGAACTCTAAATGAAACATCCTTAAATAATTCAGTAAATATTCCGCCTAGGCCCACCATCATAACAGGACCAAATTGGGGATCGTTCTGTAATCCTACGATCATTTCTACACCTTTGGGAACCATTTTTTCGAGAAGAACTCCTTTTACATCGTAATCTTTTGACAGCCTGTTATACATATCATTAAAAGCAGATCTGACAGATTCTTCATCTCTTAAATCAATTTTAACACCTCCCACATCTGTTTTGTGTAAAATTTGTGGTGAAACTATTTTAGCAACTAATGGAAATCCAAGTTTTTTTGCCTCAGCCACAGCAGATTCTTCATCTTTTACCAATGCAAATCCAGGCACCGAAATCTGATAGTCGGAGAGAATACCCTTTGCGGTTTCCTCTGTTATTACCTTAACTTGATTCTTAAACGAATCCTCAAATATAGATTTGATTTTATTTTGATCTGTCAATAAAAATCCAATATTCTATTCGGTTTAAAAATTTACCTTACATTATTAATGTAAAATAAGGCTGAATTATTACTAGATTCAAACATTTCTTTACGAGCCTGCTGCTAAGACAGAGTTGCCTAGGGAATGAGTACAAAAGAGCTATTTGTATGATACTACGATTATTGCCCCACCAAGTAGTTTTTTGCGAAAATCAATTTTTGAAAATTTTTTGGCTAAAAGTTGATTCAATTCATAATTTTTAGGCCATCTCAAATATGTGCCATATAATGTTCTAAAAGGTAAACCTTGTTTGCCTGCTGTTAAAAAGGCCACTATTACTAAAAAATATTTTAGGTACATTGTTACTAGTGCCCGTGCAAAAATGTTATCTGGTTTTCCCAAATCCACGATTAAGAATCGGCCATCAACTTTCAAGACTCGATGGATCTCCTCAAAGGCCTTTTCTAAATCGATTGAATCTCGTATTGAATATCCACAAATCACCGCATCAAATGATTCGGATTTAAATGGAATTTTTTCAAAAATCCCGCTACATGTATAAAATGTTGTATTGTAACCTTTGAAGTTATCAGAAATCCCATTGAGCATTTCGGGAATGGGATCGTAAAAATGGATCGTTACATCCTTTGAAACATTATCAACAACTAACTTTGACATATTGCCATAACCAGATCCTGCATCCAACACCTTATTTCCTGGAAAAACTGATTTGAGTATACCTTCTGTTCTAAACTGGTTATCCTTACCCATTGAAATTGCACTATTTACCTTATCATAGACAGGAATAATCTTCCGAAGTATTTTGATTACTTCACTCCAATAGGTGCTTCCAAGGCCATGACTATTCAATGTAAAAAATATGGGTAGAGAGGATATTGAGTTTTTGTATCGTCCAAAAAGTTTGAATAACCGATTTTATTTATGCATCATCAAAATCCGATTATATAACTATAAAGATCCCGTGCTCACCATATTACTATTATGTGCAAAAAGAAATTGGCTGTGAACTTAATGGCTTGGTTGGATGTGTAAAAAAATGACAAGATACCGGAAGGATATTAGCATGGAATATTGCAATATCACTTTTGTAATGTGCAGCCATCTCGGTGATAATATCATGATTGTTGGAAGTTTGAAAGCAAAAATTATCTCGATGACATTTTTTTCAGATTCCAATATAAAAGATATCTATAATGAAATAAAGGCTAATCCGATATACAATAAAGCTTATCTTGTTTTTTTAAACTCCAGGTTGGTTTTTGGCTACGAGCACATTCTTGGAATTATGCAGATATTAAACGAAAGAAAAAAAAGAAACATTATTTCTGAAATCAAGAATCGAGAAATTGAATTCTTGCTGAGAGTGTGTTGTACTGATCAGATAAGTGCAGCACTGAAAGCTAATTTTGGCGATAGTTCTAACAGGAGTTTTGTGATCATTACTATATCAGATGATGATCATCTGTTACAAGAAATTGAGAGTGAATTTGCAAGACATGGTACCGTCGAATATAGAAGTGGTACACAAGTCAAAATCAAAGATCTGATTACTGCAGACACCCGTAAGAGAGATTACATTATTGAAATGTTTTTTAGAGAAAAGATCAAAGATCATAATTCTCCGGTATTAAATAGCAATAGCGAATTTTTAAAATTTTTGATTGAAAGGGCAGCTATCTGTTTAAGCTAAACAAAAAACAGTTTGTCATTCTTACGTTCTGCTTCTAAAAGTACAGTAAAAAAATTATTCTGAAACCCGCTTTTCAATCATGGAGCTAAACATGGAATCCCTGGGTAACACGGATATTCCAGAATATTTTCCTATAATTTCGACTAGAAAAATCCATTTTGGATTAGTTAAATCAACTGGTAATTTGATATGGGGTCCGACTGCGTCTATGATGTCCATTTTTTTTAGTGGTGTATGTCTTTTTTCTATGTGAATTTTTATTGTTTCATCCGTAGGGATCTGGGAGTCTTCAACTAATTTTATCAATGTATTTTTAATGTTTTCAACTTCCGTTACTACCACAGTTTGGATTGGAATAAACCGTAACAAATATCTAATTTCCCAAGCTGAATTCTCTAACTTTGATCGTAGAAAAGATATAAAGTCCATTGGATCTTTAGAGGATTTTCCAGTTATCAATCCCGAAACATTTGTTTCACTTACTTCCAAGTCAGTTTCTCCAAATTCATAAAAAAGATCTTCTAATTCATCCATCAGGTCCTCTTCTCTAAACCTGAAGGTCGTGGCAACAAAATTAAAATTCATATTATTAAAGCCTAACGAGCGATTTTAAGTGCCTCAATAATTTTATCCTTTGGTACTGCCCCTTGACGAATAATACGCGGGCTATGTTCGTTTGTAAGATCTATTATAGTTGATTCGGCACCAGTATTCGTTGAAGGGGATCGCTCTTCAAATTCCATTTTTTTATCGTGAATCACGGCATCACACATTGAGACTAATTCAGAATCTAATTTGCTAAAATTATTTGATGACGGGTAACTGGAGAGATTGGCACTTGTTCCCACCAAGAACTTGGTTTTAGTTGCCTCAATGACCTTCTTTATGCACTCATTGCCTGGAACACGCAAGGCAATAGATTGATTTAGATCGTCAAAAACATGTCTTGAGAGTCTGATATTTTTTTTCTCTTTTTGAGAATTTAGAATTATAGTTAGTTGGCCTGGCCAAAACAAATTCATCAGTTTTTGCGCTGACGTAGAAATCTGCGCTACTTCAGAAACCATTGACTGTGAAAAAGTCAATATAGGTAGAGTTTTAGTTAAAGGTCGGTTCTTGAGCTTGTATAATTTTCTCACAGCGCTTTCGTTAGATGGATCGCATCCAATCCCATAAACTGTATCTGTAGGAAATATTATGATTCCACCTCTATCAATGAGTTTTGCGCATTCAATCAACTCATGAGGATTGGAACAAGTAAAATCGGCTACTCCCACTTTATTTGTATAAAACTAGAGTTAATTTAACTCATTCTTCAAATATCACAAAGTTCAATACAAATTTAAAGATTAAAGAAAGGATTTGATATTGAAAAATTATTAGAAAAGCATATATATAGATGGATTGGTAATCATTGTCAATGTCACGCAATATCGATCTTCTGAATGGGGAGGGGATTTTGGGGTCAGAAAAGCTATTTTTTCAAACAACTGGACAGTACATAGCACAAAATAGCGACAATCAATTAGTCCTCACTGAAACCTATAAGTTGCCCATAACTATCGTATTTTGGGACATTAGTGGGTTTTCAAGATTAGCTAGGGCTTTGTACGAATTGGATCAGGAACAGATCGTCTTAGAGTTTTTAGAGAAATATTATAAAATCGCAAGACAAATAATAACAAGGAATAATGGGATTTGGGATAAGGCTATAGGAGATGGTATCATGTCTTGGTTTGGCTCCTTTGATAATAGCCGAGACAAAATACAGCCCACAGATGAAGGAGCGTTAGACGCAATAAATGCTGCCGTAGAGTTACGTAATAGTTTTAAATCTTTAAAAGAAGAGTTAAAAAACGAGTGGATATGTAGACTATCACTACAAGAAGAAAACCAACCCAAAGGTAAGGTAAAAAGTGTTAGGACACAGACTGCACGGAGAATATTTGAGGAGAACAACGGAGCGCAGAGTTTGGCAAAAAACAAGGCGAGCTTGTTTGATTTTGATTTAAAATGCGGAATTAATACAGGCGCAGCAAGAGTTTGTTTAATATATAACCAATTTACAGCAGTTGGTACAAACGTCAACATCGCAAGCAGGTTACAGGAATTTGCAAAAATTGATCAAATAGTGATTTCCTGCTCAACTGAAAGAAAAATCAGAGATAAACATTTCATGTTACGCAAAATTCTTATCAATTCGAACAATCCCATAAAGTCATTTGAAGATATCGATTGTTGTTATGAAATCATTTAGTAAAATAACGAAAGGATTTTTATTTGAATTCCTTCAATATTATTAATTAATACACAGATTAAAATGGTTGCAAAAGAAAAGATGAAATTAAAAGGTAAGGGATTAAACGATGAAATATTGATGGATGCTCCCAGAGACGAATTAAACGAGACAGTTAATGGTTATTATAGATTAATAGGAGGAGAAAACAAAAGTTATGACACAGAAACAAGTAGAAGATTGCGCGCTTTTGGTGAAGAGCTATACCGAAAAAGATCTTATGAAAAATTTACAGCGTTTAAAGCTGATCATGATGATATGATAGTTGGAAATCATCTTAGACTATTTTCATTTTGTGAGCATCACCTTTTGCCATTTTTTGGCGAAGTAGCAATAGGATATATTCCAAACAACAAGATTTTTGGTCTGTCAAAGTTTCAACGTCTTGTAGATAAGGTTTCTTCAAAACCTCAATTGCAAGAGAGACTAACATACCAGATTCTTGAAGAAATTAAAAACAGGTTGGAACCAAAAGGTGTTGGGGTGGTAATTAAAGCCATTCACACTTGTGTCTTTGCCAGAGGTACACAATCCACTTCTGCCGAATTTACCACCTCTGCTGTAGATGGAATATTTAAAGAAAATCACAATACAAAGCAAGAGTTCTTTTCTATAATTAATTCCGATGGGCGACTTCGCCTATAGTCCTTAGATATAAGGTTTTTTCTAAACGACAAATCAGCGGGTCTGTTCAGACCCAGCAAGGAAATTTGCATGGTGGCAATTTGCATCTGAATAATTCAGCATCATGACTGGTCCGGGAGACGATGTGTTGGACACGAGGCTTAATACCTACGATATATTTTAATTAGATAGAATAGGGAGAAAATTTAAATTGATGTCTACAGCCAGTGATGCGAACATAGAGTATATTGACTGGAATCATGCTTTTGATACGCTCCAAAAAGCATATCAACTAGGAATATTTGTTTTAATTATAGGTCCAAAGGGGACAGGTAAAACAACACTAGTGAGAAAATTTGCCTCCCAAATGGGCAAGGAATTATCATCAGTAAACTTTAGTCTCAGAACCAGAGAATCCCACTTGATAGGTACCAATACTCTAGATAATGGCCAAATTAATTTCGTTAACGGCGTATTGGTTCATTCGATGAACCAAGGCGATTTGTTGTATCTAGATGAATTAAATGCCGCCGAACCTGATGTCTTGCTAAGGCTTGACGAAGCGCTTGATGATAGGAGGCAAATTGTTTTAAAAGAATTTCACGGGCAGACAATAAAAGCAAAGGACAATTGGTTTGTAATAGGAACCATAAATCCGTTATCGCATGTAGGAACTAAGGAGCTTCCCCCACAAATCTTGAGTCGTTTCCCTATAAGAATAATGTTAGATTATCCACCTGAAGAAACTGAATTAGAGATTATTAGAAAACATGTGAATGTAAGCAATATTACTCATGAAGAGAATATTAGAAGTGCGATTAAATTAGCAAGTAATTTGCGAAGGGCAGCTTCATTGGAGGAAATTTTTTATAGTCCAAGTCTGAGAGAAACAATTGCATATTCAAAACTAGTAGTAAGCGGTACAAATGCAAAGGAAGCCGCTGAGATAGTTTTCGCAAACGTTTACCATCAATGGGGCGAAATAGAATATAGAAAAGTCATGGATATTATAGCTTCTATATTCTTATGATGTTGAACAGGGGAGAAAATGTCCATCTTTTGGGATAAGAAGGCCTCCGAGGAAGAAAAAGAAGAGCCCAAAATTGGTTCTCCTTTATCTAGCACCTACAGAAGCAACAATAGTGCTGTAGCCAACTCTAAATCAGAGAAAAAGATCAAATCTGAGTCATTTCTTAGGTTTGATGATATGGATCTTGAAAATATCCATATTAGAAACGATGTGTTATTAGAAATTGCTACTTTTCTATCACGCAGGTGGTCAGATAGCTCCGAATCTAGCATACATATTTCCAGAGAAGGAAGAACCTCTAGCAATTTAGAGAAAAAGAGAATAACACTTCCTGGTTTAGACTACTTTTATGGTAATATTTTTCAAAAGTACAGACAGTGGCGAACGTTACTATGGTACGAATCTATCCGACTAAGATATTCATATAAAATTTTCGATACTGATGTAGTTTTTGGATTCATTTTTAATATACTAGAGACAAAACGTGTAGAGATTTTGGGTCTGGAAGAATGGAGAGGTATGATCAAGGAGATTATATTTTTTGAAGGCCTTTCTTGGCATAACAAACCACTTTTAAATTCTCTTCATGGTAGGAACAAAGTTCTTGAAGCATTTTCTCAATTCTTTTTGACTGGTTATATAAAGGGGGAATTATTTGGTGGTGAAAATGAAAGAGTGGTAAAGGCATCAGAATATGCTCATGAAATAATTAAAGAATATGTCAAAAAATTTAATCTCAGAAACAAAACCCATGACCCAATAGAAGATCAAAAATGGTTGGAAAAAGAAACGAGACAAATTATCAAGATTTTGCAAGTGGATTCATTGATGTCCGCACCTCCCATCCCCATCCTTATGCCCAAAAGCAAGGTAGGTTTGTCGATGAAGCAAGAAGAAATATTATCTCAAATAGAAAAATTAGTAAAAATAAAGACAAAGGAAATCGAAATAGAGAAACTAAAAAAAGAGATCGTTCAAGGAGACGATATTAATGAGGAATTTAGAATAATAGTAAAAGAGAGTCAAAAAAATGATAATAAAGGATTTGAGTCGACTGAGAATTTGTCTATTGCAATCCCAGATAATACAGGTATTAATGAAAATGCAATCTACGATTTTAATTTGATAAACAAAGTCAAAACTGCTCTTAAAGAATGGAAGAGCGGTTGGAGAGAAAGATATGACTTTACTGGCGAAGAGATCGAGGTAGAAAACTACATTGAAAGACAACCCAAAATTTTCATTAAAGATAAAAAAATTGCAATAAATGTCAAGATTGCTATATTGCTAGATCTTTCAAGTAGTATCGAAGATAACGAGATAGAATATAAGAAGGCTACCGTTGCGCTTTGCGAAGGATTAGATTATTTGGGAATAAAGTTTTCAATTTATGCATTTAACACGGAATCTCGCTCCGTTAAATGCTGGATAATAAAACCTCCTTCCATTAGATGGGGAACGTTGTATGCCAGAAGACTGATGCAAGTACGACCACTTGGCGGAACACCATTGGGTGAAGTTTATAAGATACTAAACCCCAGTATCAGTGCTTTTAAGCCAGATATTTTCGTAACATTAACTGATGGTGAGCCATCGGATATGGATGCAGTGAGATCAATTGTCTTGTCCTACAAGCGCAGTGGGATTCAAATGATTGCAATAGGATTGGGTGCCGATCTTGGTGATGCAATAGGCATTGGCCATAATTTAAAGTATCTTAACTATCAAAGAACGTTAACATTGTCTAAAAAAAGGTTGCAAGATTTGCCCAAAAAGGTTCTGGGTCTCTTAACAGTAGATTAGAATAAAAGGTTAGAATTTGAGGTCAGGATGCTCCTTTTCTAGTTTTTTCCAGTCATTCAAAAATAGATCTAATCCCTTATCTGTTAATGGGTGGCGTATCATTTTGTCTAAAATATCAGGCGGGAGTGTGACTACATCTGCGCCCATTTTAGCAGACTCTATAACATGCAGGGGGTGACGTACGCTGGCAACCAACACTTGAGTAGAAATATCATAACTTGCAAAAATTTGAACTATTTCACTTACAAGGTTTAATCCCTCACTTCCTATATCGTCCAATCGTCCAATAAAGGGGCTCACGTATGTAGCACCTGCTTTTGCAGCAAGCAAAGCTTGATTTGCTGAAAATATTAAAGTAACATTTGTCTTTATGTCTTTGCTACTCAAAGCTTTTACTACTTTAAGTCCATCCATAGTCATTGGGACTTTAACTACAACATTCTCTCCATATTTTGCAAGTTTTAATCCTTCATCCATCATCTCATCAAAAGTACTAGCCACAATTTCCAAACTAACTGGTCCCTTGGTATAATCTACAATTTCTTTCATCGTTTGAATTGGATTTCCCTTTTCCTTTGAAAGCAATGTAGGATTAGTTGTGATACCATCCACAATACCCATTTCACTATATTTTTTTATTGAATCCAAGTTGGCAGTGTCTAAAAAAATCTTCATTTTTTCTCTCTTTTCTTTAGTTCTACTGCATTTCTTACTATTTCTTTCGGAGACAAGCCATACTTATCCAGTAGAGAATCGATTTCCTCATCTCTTGCAGATTCACCAAACCTATCTTTAATACCGATCTTTCTTACAAAGGTAGGGCATATCTCAGACGTAACTTCAGAAATTGCGGATCCAAGGCCGCCAACTATGTTATGCTCTTCAACAGACATTAGAGATCCGGTTTCTTTGGTGCATTTATAGATCAAATCAGCATCGATTGGCTTTATAGAGTACATATCAATAACCCGACCTGAAATCCCATGTTCCTTTTTCAAAATATCACTTGCTTTTTGAGATGCAGAAACCATTGTTCCACAAGCCATGATGCTCAAATCAGCACCATCAGTTACCACTTTTCCTTTACCGATTTCAAAATCCACCTCTTCTGGATAAAGCTCCTCTGTAGATGGTCTTGCTAGCCTCACATAAAAGGGACCAGGAATTTGGACAATTTTTTCTAACAATTTCTTTACTGATGGCGCATCTGCAGGTACGAGGACTCTCATATTTGGCAAAGATCGCATTATAGAGATATCTTCAATTTGTTGATGAGAAGCCCCGTCCGGTCCTACGGATAACCCAGCATGAGAAACAACAATTTTTACATCTAGGTTCGGGTAACAAATCGCATTTCGGATTTGATCAAGACACCGCCCAGGAATAAAAGCAGCATAGGTACTTGCAAAAGATATTTTTCCGGCAATTGCAAGCCCTGCAGCAATTGAAACCAAGTTTGCCTCAGCTATGCCTACATTAAACAGTCTATCTGGAAACTTTTCACCAAATTTCTTAGTTTTAAGTGAATCAGTTGTGTCTCCACCTACGCATACAATGTTTGAATATTTTGTACCCAGGTTTACAAGAGAGTCGCCATATGCAGATCTCATGTCGGAGAAGCGAATTTCATTAGTGGTGTTCAAAGAATACAAATCATTTTTCACCTACACATAAAAATTTTTTTTTAAGAAAAATTGCATCAAAAGCAAATATTTTCATTAGTTTATACACCTTTAATCTCGTATCGATCCAATATAGTTTTTCTGCCTTTGATCCAATCTTCTCTAATATTCATTTTCTGTGAATTATCAAGTAATGTTTGTTCCAAATGAGAATCAAGCCTATATTTAGTCTCAGAAATCCTCTTGTCTATATCCTCAAAACCAAAAATTGCATTGCCCATTACGAAAATTCTGCAACCTGCTTCATAACAGCTTAGTATGGTTGATTGATCTATACCTCCATCAGCTTCGATATATCCCCGGAATCCATTTTCCCTCAGCTTTGGTATCAAGTTTTTCATCTTAGGTAACACTTCTGGTATAAACTTTTGACCAGCAAAACCAGGATTTACAGACATTATGATTAAGACGTCCAAATTATCCAAGTGTGAAAAAATCCACTCAGGTAAATCCGTTGCAGGGTTTATCGCCAATCCCGGGCTTATACCATTAGAAATTAACTTTGCGTTCATTTTCTCAAATTCCTTCTCACTATTACAAACTTCGCTATGTATTGTTATTATATCGCATCCTGCGTCAATAAATGAATCCAAAAATAAATCAGGACTCTGAATCATTAAATGAGCGTCAAATGGCAATTTGGTTATTCCTCTTAGATTCTTTATAACATCAAACGAAAAAGTGGTGTTTGGCACAAATTTTCCATCCATCACATCTAGGTGAATCATATCTGCTCCGAATTTTTCTGCAAGTTCAATTTTTTTTATTAGACCCTTTTCTTCAATCCCGGTAGGCCCAGCAATGATGGAAGGTGAAATCATATATTCACCCTCCAGCTCTTCAATGAGTAAAGGTAAATGTTTTTTTGAAGGTGCCTTACCGTGCCATTGGGGATTGTTGGCCATATGTTTTATTCCGTTTCCTTTTATGGTATTTGCTATTATTATTTTGGGTTTGTTGGGAGGCCTATTTAGCATTTCGGGCACCAATTGTTCAATTTTGTGACCATTAACTTCTACAACATCCCAATTAAAGGAACTCCACTTTTCTTTAATTGGATCTATAGGCATAATATCCTCCGTAAAACCATCTTGTTGTATTTTGTTTCTATCCAATATCGCTACCAAGTTATCGAGTTTAAATTTTGCAGCCGCCATGGAAGCCTCCCAAACTTGTCCCTCATTTGTCTCCCCGTCCCCCAACAAGCAATACACCGTATTGTCTTGTTTGTCAAGTCGATTTGCCAAACATAGACCGATTGAAACTGACAATCCAATTCCCTCCGACCCGCCAGAGTACTCGATACCCGGAACGCTATGATGTTTCTGATATTCGCTGTATCTTACTGGATGTCCCTGCAGTCTAGAGTTTAATTTCCTCAACGTTTTCATTTCCTCCTTAGGAAAAGAACCAGCCAATGACAAAGTGGCATAATATCCAGGCGCTGAATGTGCCTTTGAATTTATGAAATAATCCCGTTGACTAGATTTGGGTTTGGAAACATCTATATCCATTATTTGGAAATAAAGTGAACCCATTATCTCTGCAGCAGAAAATGAGGCTCCAGGATGGCCTGACCCTGCTTCAGTTATACCAGTTAATGCTAGTATACGAATTTCTTTAATCTTTTCTTTTAATTTTAAATATCTATTTATAAAGTACATTTTCTTATCGTCCTCCCCAAAATGAACACTACCCACTCCATCTTACCCATATCCCAATACACTGATCCTTCAAAAGACAAATAGATAAAAAGGTAACTTCCAAAGTTATTATAAATTAACCGGAATATCAAAGGTAATTTACAGGGGTTGATCATTTCTAGCCAAAAGAGGATCCAACCATTACTGATATACACATGATCGACATGTTGTTAATAGCTAAGATTTACAAAACAACTAATAGCATTTTGAAATACAGTTCTTGAAAAACTCACTTAAACTAAAATTCAATCAATATAAGAAAGACGAGTTTTATAAAAAACAATTTAAGATTTGAATAACAAGAAAAGTGTGTTA
>DATELO010000021.1:0-7305 GCA_035276505.1 Candidatus Nitrosocosmicus sp. | reverse complement strand
CATCTTTAAGAATCGAATACCCTTTTCAGTTGTTCGGTATTTACCGTCAGGACCTAATTCTAACAAGTTATTTTCCAATAATATAGGCAAATATTCTTTGATCTGAGCATAAGAAAGAAATGCCTTGTACATGATTTTGGTTTTAGAAATGCCTCCATTGGCGGCATTTAGAATATTAGAAATTATTTCGGTCCTATTCCGATATTTCACACAATATTATAGAAGATTGTAATATATAACTTATATCGTTGATTATACTATATTAATATACTATACTGATTGTAATTGCATCACCATGTCACGATTCATACAGTTATTAATAATTAAATATCATTGAGATTTAGAACTTGTCCAATGGTATAGATGAGTGTGAAGCTATTATTTTTGATATAGATGGGGTATTGGTGGATGTTAGAAGATCGTATAATGAAGCTATAATAAAAACAGTTCAAATAATTCTAAAAGATATTTATGACATCAAAATTGCAAATGAATTTCCTTTTGAAAAATTAATCTCAAAACTTCGAAATACAGGTGGTTTTAATAATGACATTGATACTGCCTATGCGATTATCTTAATCATATTGCACTGTATTTTGATAAATAAAATGGATATAGAAAAAACCTTAGGGACTTTTGACAAACTGGTAGAGAAACTCGATAATAAAGGCAAGGATTCGGTAGAAAAAGAACTAGAGAATATGGGGGATATACGAACTATAATAAACGAATTAAGTTATCCAGGCCGTGCAACAGCAGAAGATGATGATGATGATGAAAATATGATATCAACTCTCTTTAATGAAATATTTTATGGTCCAGTTCTCTTTAAGAAGCAATTCGATAGAGAACCAAAATATTATTTTGAAAAACCACTGATTAGCAATGATAAACTTATAATAAAAGAGGAGTCGATCAAAAAACTTTCACAAAGATTTAATGGAAATTTAGGACTGATTTCTGGTCGGAGCAAAGTTGCTTCTTATTTTACTTTAGGCAATTTTATGAAATATTTCAAAGACAATGCCTGTATATTTTTGGAAGATGAAAAAAGAGAATTTTCTAAACCAAATGCATTTTCTCTTCACAGGGTATTTGATAATTTAGGATTAAAAAGCGCCTTATACGTCGGCGACTCCATCGCAGATCTGTTGATGGTTGAAAATTTTAATGATCAAGTAAATAAAAAGAGCAAGGTATTCTTCTGTGGAGTATATGGGGAAGGAGTTGACAGAAATTATAGTAGTAGTGAGAGCAACTATGATGACAACTCCAACAATGCTGCTGCTGCCGACAAGGCTTGTGAAAACAACTTTGCCAAAATCAAAGAGGAAATACTAAAGTCAAAAAATGCTGATTTAATTATAGAAAATGTTAATGATTTACCAAATATATTAAATATTACAAAAAATTAAATGCAAATAGTGATTATAGAGGATCATCAGCGCACGAGCGAGATAGAAAGAAAGACAAAAGAAGTAAGTATCGTGGCTAAGATTGATTTAGATGGAAAGGGAGTTTCAAAAATAAACACTGGAATTGACTTCTTGGATCACATAATAATTTCATTTTCAAAACACAGCAAAATTGATATTCAATTAGACGCCAAAAGCGAGGACGGTATTAAACATCACCTTATAGAAGATATCGGGATTGTGCTTGGGCAAGCAGTGGACAAGGCCCTTGGTAAAAGAGAAAGGATAAACCGTTTTGGAAATGCTATGATTCCAATGGATGAAGCAGCCTCAAGCGTTTCAATAGATCTGATAAAGAGACAATACAGTCATCTTGACTTGAAACTAGATAGAGAAAAGATAGAGAACATATCACAAGAGGATATTATCCATTTTTTTCAATCGTTTATAGGGAATTTGGAATGCTGTATGCATGTTATTGTACATTATGGTACAAATGATCATCACAAAGTCGAATCCGCCATAAAAGCTACCGCAGTCGCATTGAGAAGTGCAATAAAAATCGATCCAGATAATGAAGGAGAACTTCCTACTACTAAAGGAATGATGTAATTAATGGTAAAAATATCAATATTTGATTATGGTGCGGGAAATATTTTTAGTTTGAAATCATCTTTACAAAGAAACGGAGCACAAGAAGTATCTATAATAAATGATCTCGATTTTGATAGTTCATTAGACGATTTAGATGGAATAGTATTACCCGGAGTTGGAAATTTTGATCCAGCAATCATATCAATAAACAAATGTAAATCAGGATTTTCAAAGTTTATAGAAAAAAACACACCCATACTGGGAATATGCCTAGGAATGGAGATGTTATTTGAGAAAAGTGAGGAGGGACAGATGGCAGGACTAGATATAATAAAAGGAGAAGTATTATCTTTACCCAAAAAATTGGTAAAAATACCACATATCGGATGGAATTGCTTGGAGATAACAGATAAAGATAGTAGATTATTTGAGGGAGTACCCAACCGGTCATGGGTTTATTTTGTACATTCTTATTATACAACACCTAAAAATAGCGACATAATCACGTCAAAATCTAATTATGGAATAAATATTCCAGCGTCAATAGAGATTAACAATATTTATTGTACGCAATTTCATCCAGAGAAATCAAGCACAATAGGTGAAAAAATGATAAGAAACTTTGTGAAAATTTGTAAAAGGTCAAAATGAAAAGCATAGCAGCAATCGATCTGTTGGACGGCCAAGTGGTCAGATTAGTAAATGGCAAGCTTGAGAACAAAACTGTATACGACAACAATCCGTTAGAAGTAGCACAGAAATGGGAAGCTGAGGGCGTGGATATGTTACACTTAGTTGATCTTAATGCAGCATTAAATATTGGCAAGAACAATAGCGAACTAATATCAAAAATAATAGATTCAGTAAACATTCCAGTTCAGGTGGCTGGTGGAATTAGGACTATAAATAGCATTAATAGATACCTGGACATCAAAAAACCGATTAAAGTTGTAATCGGAACATTTGCCTTTAAGCAACCTGAAATAATTCAAAAAATTTCAAAAAAGAAACTAAGTCGTATCATAATTTCTGTTGATCACAATGAGGAAAATGTTATGATCTCTGGATGGAAAGAATTTTCGGGCATAAAATTATTTGATGCTATAAGATTTTATAAAGAATTAGGAATCAATGAGTTCTTGTTAACTAACATAGGCAAAGATGGTACATTGGAAGGACCAGATATAGAAACTTTGGTTAAGATAAACAACACATTCAAGGACATTAAAATAGTTTCTAGCGGAGGGGTAAGTGATATTATAGATATCTTAAAGTTAAGAAATGTCAATTGCTATGCTGTAATATTAGGGAAAGCATTGTATGACAAGAAGCTGAAAATAGAACACGTCCAAGAATTGATTTGATATGGCAGTAGCAAAAAGAATCATACCCTGTCTAGATGTGAATAAAGGAAGAGTTGTAAAAGGTATTAATTTCAAAGAGTTAAAAGATGCTGGCGATCCGGTTAAATTAGCCAAACAATACAGCGATGAGGGCGCGGATGAATTAATATTCTTAGATATTACTGCTGCAGAAGAACACCGCGAAACAATGAAAGATATTGTAAAGAACGTGGCAAGTGTGATAAATATTCCATTTACTGTAGGAGGCGGGATCAAGACTTTAGAAGATGCACGTAATCTGCTATTAAGTGGTGCAGATAGAGTATCGATTAATACGGCAGCAGTAGTAAATCCCGAGTTGATCCAAGAATTAATGCGTATTTTTGGAAAACAATGTATAGTAGTCGCTTTAGATGTAAAAAGGACTTTTGATAAGAAAGGAAAATACATGTTTTCCAAGAATGGAAAGGATTATTGGTTTGAAATCCAAATTTTTGGTGGAAAAAAGGCAACCGGAATTGACGCTATAGAATGGGCAAAAAAAGTAGAAATGTTAGGAGCAGGAGAGATACTTTTAACAAGTATTGATACAGACGGAACAGAAAATGGATATGATATAGAGTTGATTAACGCAATTTGTGACAAAATAAATATTCCAGTTATTGCATCAGGAGGTTGCGGTTCAGTTGATGACATACTAAAGGTATACAAAAACACGCAAGTTGATGCTGCATTGGCTGCTTCATTATTTCATTTCAATAAGGCAAAATTAAAAGAGGTTAAAAAATATCTAACAAAAAATGAGATCTTGGTAAGGCCTACGTAAAAAAGGATGATTGTTACAACATACAATTATTATCTCATACGACGACAATTTCTGCGCTAATACAATTAGAGGGTTTTGATTATATCAAAAGTTAAAAATTCATTTTTGAATTCTTCGTCAATGATTTTAACTTCTTCTACTTTGGCATCGAGGGGACCTTGTTTACACCAGGCCAACATTTTGTCAATATTGACTTTACTACCCTCCATCACCGATTCTACCCGTCCATCCGACAAATTTCTGACCCAGCCAACAATGCATAATTCTTGTGCCTTTTGTAATGTGTTCTGACGATAATAAACGCCTTGAACTTTTCCGCTAACGAAGATATGAACCCTAGTGTCTTTTGTCAAATAAGATTATCAACTCCCCAAATACACACAACCGTATAAGAAAATTAAGAAATTAATCCACCTTCTTCTATGTACAAATCATTATAACTGGTGCCTTTTCTTATTAATTTTATATCACCATCACATGTTTTCATCAGAACTGGTGGCTTGGTCTGACAATGAAATGGCATGTTAAAAACCAGAGAATATGCACCCACATTGTAAAAAAGAACGTAATTCCCTACATTTGCATACGATAAATCAGATAATTTTGAGGTTGGAAAAACATCAAATGTATCACATAATCGTCCTGCAAGCTGAATATTCTTTCCTGTATACTGTTTGTTAGAATTTGAAAAATAGAGATGGTTATTGTTACCCTTATTTGACACTACTTCTTGTGGATATTCTTGTTTGAGCAAGGCAGCATCTAACAATAAATGATATCCGGTATCCAAAATTACTATCTTGTGATCATTGTATTCTTTGGAATTGACTATTTTTGAAATCATTAAAGAAGATTCTGCCACAAGGAACCGACCACTTTCTATCATTAGTGTAAATTTACCATGATACGATACCAAGTTGTTCAATTTATCCAAGTATATAGAAGCCATTTCCTGTGGAGTAGGAACAGGTTCGTTATAGAAAACCGGGGTTCCACCTCCGATATCCAAAGTTTTAAATGAAAAATTGGGAATTTCTTTTTTAAGTTTGTTTAAAAGGGAGTTTAATCTTTCCAAGGCATTAATATAGCATATAAAGTTTGTAATTTGAGATCCAAGATGAAAATGAAATCCCTCAAACTCTAGCATCGGACTGCTGAATATTGATTTAACGATATAATAAGCCGAATCAACCTTTCCACCATTTAAAGGAACTCCAAACTTGCCATTTTTGTAAGATGCGCGTACTTCAGCTTTAACACCCACTTCAGGATTTATCCGCACCATTACTTTCGGAATAATACCTACAATATTGGCAGCCTGTGACAAATTAATTAAACCAAAGTATGAACTAACTACAACTCTCTTAACACCGTAAGATAATACCTGCTTATACTCTTCCAATTCTTCTGTTACACTCGTATAGATAATATTCTCAGGATTAATTTTTAATTCTCTAATAAAGAACAATTCGCCAAGGGATGTAAGATCGAATGTAATATTATCCTTCATGAATGTTCTAAGAATAGATGGATTAAAATTGGCTTTAATTGAATACGCAATCTTTACATCATGACCATGAAATTTTTCATAAGCGTTCTTTAGTTCTAAAACCTTTTCATGCAATGTTCCTTCATCTACTAAATATAAAGGAGTACCATGTTCCTTGACTAACTGATTTATCTCCTCGTTTGTAATAAAACGATTTGTCTCTGACAATGTTTTTTTGTTTTGAATAATCTGTACTACATTTTCAACCATTCTTTTTGTGAAATTTATTCAAAGAGATTAAACTTAAAAACATTGCCCCCAAAAATTATTTTTATTTTGTTCTGTAAGTTAAATATTTTATAATAGCAAGTATGAAAAGTAAAAAAAAATGTAACATTATAGTTTTTTTAAATAATAAAAAAAATAAAAGTCAGGAGAAAATGGAAAAATTATCTATAATATGGTACGGTAACTTTTTCACCTGATTTACTATCTCTCTGAGTTTTTATCTTCTTTACAGCATCCTCAAAATGCTTCATAGTTACATGTGCTTCTGAAGCATGTTTTGCAGCATCTTCTGGATTGCTATATTTTTGAAGATATTCATGCAGTACTAGAGATATTGCAGTATTAGCTACTGCTGATACGTCAGCACCGCTGAATCCGTCTGTAAGTTCGGCAATCCTTTCAAAATCAACCACCTCGGAGATAGGCTTTTCATTTACATGGATTTCTAAAATCTTTTTCCTAGTAGCCTTATCAGGTAACGGAACATACACGATCTTGTCAAACCTGCCTGGTCTTAACAAAGCAGGATCTATCATATCTGAACGATTAGTTGCGGCAATTATGACAACACTGCTTAATTCTTGAATTCCATCCAATTCTGTTAAAAGTTGAGAGACAACTCTTTCGGTTACCATGCTATCGCCACCCAGACCTCTAACTGGTGCAATAGAATCGATCTCATCAAAGAAAACAACACAGGGTGCTGCTTGTCTTGCACGTCTAAAGATTTCTCGGATTCCTCTCTCGGACTCCCCTACCCACTTTGACAACAATTCTGGCCCTTTTACACTGATAAAGTTGGCTTCTGATTCTGTTGCGACTGCTTTGGCAAGCATTGTTTTTCCAGTACCGGAGGGACCATGCATCAGAATTCCTTTAGGATTAGAGTGGCCCAACTTTGTATAAAGGTCAGGATATCTTAGCGGCCATTCTACTGCTTCTTGTAACTCTTTTTTAACTTCATCTAATCCACCAATATCAGCCCATTCAACATCTGGGGACTCGAGATATACTTCTCTCATGGCCGATGGCATGACTTCCTTTAATGCATTTTCAAAATCACTCATCGTAACAACCAATTTATTTAGTACTTCAGGATTAATTTTCTCATCTTCAAGATTAAGTTCTGGTAATAACCTACGCAGACATTTCATTGCAGCTTCTTTACACAAGTATTCTAAATCTGCACCAACAAATCCATGGCTAACCGATGCAATCTTTTCTTGATTTACATCAGAATCTAATGGCATGTTTCGGGTATGGATTTGCAATATTTCTAATCTACCGCGTTTATCTGGAACTTTGATTTCAATTTCCCTATCAAATCTTCCAGGTCTTCTGAGTGCTGGG
>DATELO010000020.1:0-8159 GCA_035276505.1 Candidatus Nitrosocosmicus sp. | reverse complement strand
CCATCAAATTCTATAAAATAATGATCTCCTTCTTCTTTCTTTAAATATTTTTTATTGATGAAGAATTTGTGATCTATTTGATAAAGGGCTTCCTTTATGATCTTCTTTGCTTCTGAAAAGTCAATTACTAAATTATTCTTCATTTCTCCTATGATTTCAACCATAATTGTTGAAGTATGACCATGAATTATCGAACATTTTTCAACCAAAGGAAGAATATGTGCGTAATCAAAGGCCAAGGAAGGGTCTTCAATAAAAATTGAGCCAATTTGTTCACTCTGTTTGTCAAACATGAACATACTATCCATCTCATTAATTTTTCCCAGGTAGGATGACTTTCCTAGGGCAATAAGGTCTAATAGGGGAAACTTTTGTTTGATTATTCTGAACTCATTCATGTCGGAATCGTCCTCTATTATTTTGATATATTTATTACCAATCTTAAAATCAACATTTAAATCAGAATCATTAAAACTATTGTTATATTCATATTCTATTTTAAGAAAGTCCAATAGTTTTGATATCGAATATCCAGTTCTATTTTCAATTAGGTCCTTCTTTTGACCTATAAACTTTAGATCTTTATCCAAATCTAATAATTACTACCACTTCTCTATTATAATTATTACAAATATATTTTGAAGGTATCAAATCATAGAAAATGCTGATATCTGAGGAATTGACTCTCCGTTTATATTCTACCGTTGAGGCATTCACAAAAAATACGGATCAAGTTGTCATTGCATTTTCGGGAGGAGTTGATAGTTCCATATTGGCAAAAATTTGCAAAGATCTAGGTAAACAAGTTTATTTAGTTACTATAGGTTTCCCAAATTCGCATGATCTTCTTTTCTCAAAGTCCATTTCTAACCTCCTTGCTTTGCAATCAAATCACATGACTTTTGAAATCACACCAAATGATATGCTAAATGATATTAGATATGTAAAAACTAAGATGTCATGTAACAATCTTTCGCACATTGAAAATTGCCTTGCCTTTTACCAGATTAGTCGCATCGTCAGAAATAACAAATTAAGTGACTTTTTTCTTACTGCAAATGGATTCGATGAGCTATTTTGTGGATACGATAGATATAGATCTTTTTATCAGAAGGGCGAGGCAGCCATAAACAAATACATGGAAGAAAAATTGGCAAACGAGGCCCATATGATGAAAGAAATCTCTGAAGTAATAAGTGAATTAGGAATTGATTCTTATCAACCTTTCTTATCAGAATCGTTTATCAAATATTCAGAAAATATATCTCTAGATTACAAAATAAGGGGTTCAGATGATATGTTACGGAAGCATATCTTAAGAGATATAGCTTTAAAAATAGGGGTTCCCAAAGAATCCGCTTCACATCCTAAAAAGGCCATTCAGTATGGCTCCAATATTCACAAATTTATAGTTAAAAATAAGAACCTCATATCTTAGCCTTTTTTTATCTCATCCTATCTACCTATAGTTTTTATTTACGTCGATTTAGTCCAATTTGCTCATATAATTAACGTGGGCGTATATAGTTGCAATCAATGCGATAAAAATTTCACTAGAAAATGGAATGCATTACGTCACAATAAGAGAATACATCATGAATTGGCAATAATTTATAACAAAACCAATGGATTCATATATCAAAATAGCAAGGAGTCAAATAATGTGACCAATTTTGATCCTATATATGAACACGAGATCGAAGAACAAAATATCGTTGATATTTTTGGAAAGTTGATGCATCCATTTACAGAATTAGAAAAAGAATTAGATGGATCTGAAGATAGCACTAAAATAAACTATCTTTGTACCCTTGTTGTTGGAGCATTAAATAGTTCTGATCCTGTGAAAGTGGTTCAAGATGCTTTACATTTTAACCGGTCAATAAAAGGAAAAGTAAAAATAGTATCCTATGTAGCAAACGGCATGCATATTCCCAAAATTCAGGCAGAACAATACCTAAATGAAATAATAAAAAGTAGTAAATATTTTAAAAACTATTCAAAGCTAAATAATACTAGATTTTGATTCTCCAGTTAGTTGGGACTATGTAAAGGGTAATAGTCTAACGATACATGATTTGCTTACTGTTGATTCAAAAATGGATAAACCCTTTGCTATATCTGACTTACATTGATTTTAAGTCATTATCATTCTGGGCAAATTAGAGTCTAAACTAAAAAATACTTAAATCACATATTTTTGTTACCTGAAATTTGCTTACTGTACAAATATCTTCTCTTTTCGGTTCGTATTAAATATATGATTCCAACTACCAATACTATTTCTAGAGATTTATCAATAATACCTGCCAGATCAACGTCCTCAGGATGAGCGTTTGGTGAAAGTGGAGGGGGAAAAGTAACTGAGTAAACGTATAAACCTATCAAAACCAAAGAACCCGCCAAGCCTATTGAATTTAATATCTTTGACTTTTTGTAGTATTCCCTTGATATGAATTTCTTATCCGTTTTCTTAATGGCCAGTCTATCATCAGAGAAGATCAAAAAGATGTACGAAATTCCATAAAATAGTTGCCCGCCGGCTGCAGATAACAAGAAAATGCTGTATTCGAGCCTCAATGTCGCATGACCTGAATATACTGCGAGATGAACTATAGCTGCACCAACTGCTAAAAATAGGACTGAATATTTGATGAACTCGTCATTTGAAATGGGATTTGTCTTACTTTTTCTTCTGCTTAAAAACATCCATGCTAATACAGATCCGACTATCAAAATTACCCCTAAAATGGAGCCATATATTACAGCAATGAAGATAAATCCAAATGATTCTCCTATGGAAATATTGAATACTGCCCTTTCACAATTGCAGTTTGAACTGTCCCCCAAAATGGCTCGCGGAGGGGGAACGGTATTGAGTATTTCTGTAGAATTAGTTTCACTATTTAAAAGACTAAACACAATTTGATAATTTCCAATTTTGGGAAAGATAAAAGGAATTTGAAAATCTCCAACTTCAACCATGGTCCAAGGAAAAGCTGCTATGCGTTCATTAGTAAGTGTAGAATAAATTTCAACCATGACCCCTTGATTACTAACGTCTTTGCCTTGTTTATCTTGAATACTAAATTGGATATAGGATGTCTCATTAGGTTTTGGATATTCTGGTTCCATTTGTTGAAAGACTGAAAATTCATTTCCTATACCTATTTGTCCATTATTATAGTGCGCAGAATGGCTAAAATGACCATATACTGAAATATCCATTGACGAGCTAAGAAAAAAGAATGAAAAAATTGAAGAGATTGCTATGATAATAACTAAGGGTGTTGTAAAAGAATTAAAATGAATACTTCTACAATGAATCAATACTACTTAATATTTGAAATTCAGTTATAAAAAACTGTCTTTATTTCATTCCCACTTTTAAAATTGTAACAACGAATCAAGAAACAAATTATATAATGATATTTACAAGGTTGTGAGTAAAATCGTTTTCTGAGATAGGTAACAACCATTCATCCACTAGCAGATTTTAGTCGCCTTTCAGTCTCCGTTTGGCGTATTAGAATCATTGACGTCTACAATAGATTTACGCTAAGTACAAGAGAGCAAGTTTATAATATTATAATTACGTTAGATTTTTAAATAAATTGCATAATACTGCAATAGAAATCGTCAAAAGCAATATAAAAATTAGGAAATTGAAGATTGTCCTCATCTTACTGGCTACTTATATGGTCGTAGAAATTCTTGCTGGTTTTTACACCGGTAGTTTAGCTCTCATTGCAGATGCCGGGCATATGTTAACTGATACTTTTGGAATATGTATAGCATTGATAGCTGCAATTTATAGTAGAAAGGAAGCCACACCAATTCATACATTTGGCTTCTTTAGGACAGAGATTCTTGCCTCTTTCATAAATAGCATAATATTGTCCCTATTGTCAATAATCATAATTTACGAGGCGTATCGACGGATTTTTGAACCTACAGAAATTCAGAGCTTTCCAATGATAGTTGTTGCTATTGTAGGTTTAATTGTAAATATTGTAGGAATGTACATTTTGCGTGGAGAACACTTCCATGGCCATCATGAAAATGATGCTAATCATAGCAAAACTACTGATTCCTTATCTGAAAACGCTACGTCGAAGGGATTTTTTCATCATGACAGAAAAGATGATACTAATGCCGAGGATTTGAATATTCAAGGAGCACAATTGGAACTATTAAGCGATATCATTGGTTCAGTGGGCGTAATATTGGGAGGAATCTTAATTGCTATGACAAATATAGTAACGATCGATCCTATATTGAGTATAGGGCTTTCTTTGTTCATATTACCTAGAGTTTTTATTTTACTAAGAAAATCTGTACATATATTGATGGAAGGGGTACCCTCAAATGTATCATATGAACAAATACAACAAGCCTTATTGCAGGTTAAAGGAGTAACTGGGGTATTTGATTTACACATATGGAGCATAACTTCAGGTTTACATGCATTGTCAGCTCACATTGTTATAATAGATACAAGCAATTCATACCGAATTTTAGATGAAATCAATTCACTACTTGAAAAAAAATTCAAAATCAATCATTCGACTATTCAGATAGAGCGATTTCATCCTACGGGCAGTAGTGAATAAATAATGTTGTTGGTCCCTTCAAGTTTCCAAGATTTTCAGTGAAAAATTGGTGTTACTGTAATACTGGAGTTATCCTCCCATAAATGCAATAACATATTTATCTAATCTCCAGATCTACTATTTTTGAAACGGTGACATCTTTATCATGTTTTGCACTAATTGTTAAAGTATAGTTTCCTGGGATCACTTCGTTAGTTGGGTGAATCTCTAGTGATGTCTTTGGTTCAGGTGATGGTCCAATCTCGGTTGCTGGTTTTCCTTCAATCGATAGAGTGTCTTGACTAAAACTAGCTGTGATATTGACCAATTTGCCATCCTTAGCAAGAGAAGACGTTGTATCCATCGTTATTATCTTGGGACTATTGATCTGAGCTGTGATATTGCTGTTACTAGGTAAAGTCGTATTGATAATATTGCTAGAAATGTAAATATCTATAACGTCACTTTTATTGTTTTTACTGTCTAAGACTAGCTTGTCTTTTGAAACCTCCAATGATATTGGTATCTGATCAAACCTATCTTTTGTTATTACACCCAGTTTATTCTCAGTCCATTCTGTAAACCAGATTGATCCATTATTATCAAACGTAAATCTAAGAGGATTTGAAGAATTAACCCACAATGGATTTTGAGATGGAATATAATATTCAACTAGGGTTTTATTTTTAGGATCATATGATGCTATTGCATTTCCATAATGTTCATTAAACCACAATTTTCCATCTCTATATATGTTATAGTATGGCAAAGTGGTCAAATTACTAGAAGCAGAAGGATTGGATGTAGCATATTGTTTTATCTCACCTGTATCAGGATTTAATGAGAAGAATAGGTTTGCAATATGGCTATTTGCCCAAAGAAGTCCATTTTCATCTTCAGCAATACTGAATGGAACATTATGGGTATAGGTCACATCATGAATAGTTAGAGATTCTGCTGTTACATCATACCCAATGATATGTCCCCCTACTGGAAAAATGGCTGTAGAAAACCATAATGTCTCATTTGCATTGGTTGGAATAGTGGAATCGACATTGACATTGCCAAATCCAAAACCATTGGATATAGGACCCATTGTTTGAAAATCTATTTGTCGTGACATATCTAATTCCGAGATACCCTCTGTGGTGTTTGTTAATACCTTGGAAGGTTCGATAAATCCAAGCCTATTGCCAAAAAATTGGGTAAACCATACGTTACCATCAGAATCAAAGGCAATGGATTGAGGGTATCCACCTTCTTCTAATAGCCTGTAATTTTCAAATTTTCCTTCCTTGACAAAATACTTCCAAATAGAATTACTAAGCTCATCTGTAAACCATAAATCACCATTTTTATCAAATTTCATGTTCCATATCATAGAACCCATAATTCTTTTTTGTTCTAACCAGTTTGGTATCTTGATGATTTTATCAAATTCTAGGGTCTTTGTATTAAAGACCAATAAACTTCCTAACTTTCCGGAAGCTATCCAGACGTTGTTGTCTTTATCTACTGCTATTCCTACGGGCTGGCTACACTGAACTGGAATAGCAAACTCATTCACGTACAAGTTTGAGTTTATCTTGCCCGTTCCACAAAATCTCATTTTGTCTTCTTCCGACAAAGTTGCATTAGATGAATCATGACGCATTTCATCCATGTGTTCTGAATGAGACATGTTCATCGTTGTTGTTGTCGCAAATGCAATTAACGGAGATAGCAAATTATCTTTTATAGAAAAATTACTTATTCCAAGTATGAGCACCATAGAAACAACAAAAAATCCTAAAGTGTTGTATTTAGTTAAAATCATTGTATTCATAAACGATATCAAACAGGGTTAATATTTATTCTTGTACATCCACAGGATAATGAAATAATTTCATTTGTTTTATCTTTATTCAACATTTATCATTGTTTTTTTTAATAGTGTAAGTTTACCAACTAAAACGGGATTGCTCTTCCTAATACATAGTATATTGTACTTGGTATTCTAATTAATTCAACATTGATAACAAAAAATATATTATTTATTAATTATAGTGGTGAGTGTATAGATATCTTTATTTTTGGAAGTTTTGTAAAAGATTTACAATGTTTGTAATTGCATTTAAATATTATTCATAAATTAAAATTATTAGTAAAATTTTAGGAAATGGAATTATATTCTATAAAATTCTTATGTCCAAAAGGTTTAAAAATATCTTCTAGTTAATTTAGCTCAATGAAGAGTACATTAGCAATTTTTGCTTTGTCCGCAGTCTTAATGTCTGGATTAATTTTACTTCCCGGCATAAACATGAAATCATTTGCAGTGCCATATGAACAAGGTAAGTTCGCATTTTCTGACTTAAATTTTGTCATGAATGGTGGAGTTAAACAAATTTCAACCGAAGAGGCAGAAGAAAGTGATGCCCCAGTAAGAAATGTAACATTTGTAGCAGTAGAGAAGAATCTCACATTGCCAAGTGGTCAAAGTGTTGCCGCATTAACATGGAATGGTACTATCCCAGGTCCAACAGTTCGAGTAACACAAGGTGATGTATTGAACGTCAATATAATTAACCATCCTAATAATACATTAATTCACAGTTTGGATCATCATGCATCAACTATAAGTGCAGTACCTAACTTTGGTCCAATCAATGTAAGTGACTCAAAGCAATATAGCTTCGTAGCAACTCAACCAGGATTCTTCAAATATCACTGTGAAGGAAATGCAGTATTGACAATGGACCAACACGTATTCCAAGGAATGGTTGGTGGTGTGATTGTTGATCCACAAGTCGGTTATACAGGATATGAAGGTGTAGGTGTTGAAAATGGTACAAACGCATTGACTACAACAGATGTAGAGGCAGATGCAAAGGAAGTTGCATTCCAATTCTCAGAATACTATCTTGACCCATCTGGTCAATATGACGCAGCAGCAATGTTTGCACACTCACCAACAGCATCATGGATAAATGGTATTCCATTTGGATATGACCCAGTAATCACAAAAACACCTAATGCAACAACTCTGTTCTTCAAACAAGGTGACCACGTAAGGTTCTTCGTACTAAACCATGGTGATCTACCAACAAACTTCCATATAGTAGGTGAAATATTAGACAGAGTCACAGATGGTAGCATTGTTAGTGGAATTGGTAAACAAACATACACTATTGGTGGATCAAATGATGCAATTATTGATGTAGTATTTGACCAACCAGGTGTTTATGCATTCGTAAACCATGATTACTCTCAATTGTTCAAAGGTCAAGCAGGCTTAATTGTAGTTGATGGCCCAGATAATGGTACAAGCAACTTGTTAGGTTTGACTGATGATGCAAATCCATCCAATGCAATCCCACCAACTGGTGCAAACAGCATTTCAGTGAATGTAAAACCATACATGTTAGGTACACCCTTAGCATGGAATGGCCAATAAACCATTTTTTTTAAAAGTCCATAACTTTTTGTATTAAAAATAAAGATAAAAAATTTCTGTCGTAGTTGATTTTAGTTTATTCTCATTATCTTAATAATTCGAGCAGTATCCTCTCTATGTTATTGAGTTTT
>DATELO010000019.1:0-9846 GCA_035276505.1 Candidatus Nitrosocosmicus sp. | reverse complement strand
ATTGTTAACATCCCATCCAGACCCTGCTAAATAAAATATTTTACCTGTGCGAGTAAGTGCCGTATGAATTGCAACAGTAGATGTACTTCTTTCAACAGGCAGCCAACTCCCAGAACTCTGAGCATATGCTAATTGAGGATTAATACTACTACTGCTACCAACACCACCATTATTGCCATTTTTATTCTTAAATAATAACGAAAATAAACTTCCTTCTCCCGCAAACCACCCCAAGAAAAGAACAGTACCTCCAGCCCCAAGTAACTCTAAAAAATCTCTTCTCGAAATGCGGCGATTGTTAGACATAGGAATGTAAATCCAAATAGCATGGTGGTATAAAAATTTTGTAATGATTACCACAAACTAGTTAGCAATTACTATAGTAATTAATTGCAATGGAACTACAATTATTTACATTATTAGAGTTTGCGCTGGGTTTGTTATAGTGATGATGCTAAAATAGCAAAAGTAAAAGACAGCGTTTTCTTTAGTAGATTATCGAATGTTTTATTCACAGGTTCTTAGATGAGCTTTAATTCTAGTAGTATGTTTATCTCTACCTAATCATATCATTATGATGAGAACACTATACTCTGACATCCTTTAGGCAGATTTCGTGGGACTTGTAGGACATTCAAACTTCAAACATTGGTTAGTGAATATGACTGCTGCATCGCTGTCTCTACCTGATATCTATTGACCATGGTTTGGTTTGATTGTTGTTGGCAGTCGTCTTCTTCTTCTTCTTCCCTATAGTTAATGTCTTCCTAGTCTAATCGTTGACTTGCACTTTTTTTGTCATTTATTTTGACTTTTCGTCATCACTCGAGCCCAGGATAGGGTTGCATAGGAATTACGCTTGTTTCCATGTTCATTGGCGTAAATGCATACATATCTGAGCTTGTTGATTCTGAGCCAATAATATTGATGGGATTAGTAGCAGGCATATTGTCAATAGCGACACCTTTCAGGTAGAACGAAACTTCTTTGACATTATCATTATTAGGGGGAGGTGTATCAGAGTCATCATCACCTGGAAAGATAGGGCTTATTCCTCTCTGCTTTAAGATTTCAGGAAACTCATCAAATAACAGCGATCCAAGACCAAATGGAGGTTTGTCAAAACCAGGCCATGGAAATATAAGACCACCTTCCCTCTGGTTTGATATCACAAGTCCAAATGGACTAGAAACATCTTGTAAATCAAGCCCACCTAAATGTAATTCATACCTTTTCCAATCTTTAGTTAGAACAATATTGGGACTCACCACTTCAAACTGGAGTGTATTAAGAGGCGGCGTAGAAACCAAATCAGGGGATTTTCCTATGGCCAGTGCCTTAATTGTCTCTCCGCCAAGTTCTCCTTTTGCAAAAAATACAATTCTTTTGGCATCGCTAAGATCAAGCGGGGTTTCTGATGCATATGCAATGACTGGACGTTCTTTCTTAATAATAGGTTTGTAAACAATAAATTGACACTGTTCACACACTGCGCCTCCCCCTGCGCTAGTAATGTATTGAACAACAACTGATGATGTTGTCTGTTTTATAGATATAACTAGTGGAAACTTTTCCTCTATCTCCAGTAATGGAAAACTAACAGTTTCAGCATCAGCCTCAGCATCAGCACCAGCAGTAGCAAATGCCATCTTACCACCGTTTGTATTTGGAGTTAAAAGACCCGACGGCATGTATAGAATTATTATTGATACTATTGTCATTGTTATTATTAAAATGGAATATTTGCATCTACTTTGAAACATTTGTTTTTATAAAGCACTCATCGATTTAAGTTTGCTGCTAAATTAAAAGATAATAAATACTAATACGCATCTAAAATGGAGCCTAGGAAGGCAAAGCAATTAACGATCGAGGATGATTCTTTTGAGATTGATCCGAAGTATCGCACAAACAGAACCTCACCGGTCTTTATTGGAATCTTTTCTCGTTCCCTCATTGGGACTATGGGATGCTTGGAAAAATCATAGTGATGAACATCGTACTTATTTATCGGACATAACAATTAATTCAAATGAATTTCAAAGCATAACTATATCGGCCGCAGATGATGTTGAGAAAGCGCATTTTAGATAGGATCCGGAATCATTTGTGCACAGATATTCATCTGACGACAAAAAATGGATTTGGTTACTGACGGTATGCCAAACTCAAAAGGAATCATAATTTCAATGCCTAGATCCAATTCTGATATAAACGATGAGTCTTACTGGATGAATAATAGAGGAATTTATCGTTCCGATAATTGTGAATACGTTTCTCAAGGGCGTACATCGTAGAGTAGCATTCAAGTCTACAGGCATTATATTGGAAAGCTGCAATAATAATTCTAGTCTGGTCTGGCCCTGAATATATGGATAGAGTGGGTACAACTTTGCCTAAAATCAGATCGAACTGGCAATATTGTTTTCACGTGCGAACGGGAGCAGATTGCACTTTAGGCGAAATATGAGAATCTATTATTATTCCGTCTTTTTTCTTGGTGAGAGTTTGAACCGTATACAATTGTCTTGTATACTCCAAATTGGTCTTGCTTGAAGGATAAGCATGAGAAATAAGGTATTTGTAACTCTGTGTCAATATAGAGCAGAGTAGTTGTTATTGCTTATCGATGACAATTTATTTGTTCATGATCTGTATATTGCGGAAGTTATCTGTTTATCAGAGTGTCAAAAGAAAATCACTCGTGCATTTGTTATAAGTTCGATTTTTGTGTTCCATTTATCAACTATGCATTATCATAGCGCGAAATTGTAACAAAATGTTTTCGCAAAGGGAAAGAAGTCTTTAAATAAGTTCAATTTTTCTCTACCATATTTCCTAACTGTAAAGAAAGTAATGGACATGTCCTAAAATGTAAAATTGCTACCACTTCGAAACGATGTTACTTTATGTATCTCTAAGTGATGAATTCAATTTTATTATGGCGTTAAAAAAAAAGATGAAGGAATGAATCTATTTTTTTGACTTGTTGATCTCATTGTCGATGGCCGCTTTTAGCTCATCATCTTTCATGTCGTGGAAGTCGATACCTAGTGTGTATGCTATTTTTTCAAGTTGGTCTCTTTGACTGGTAGTTTTCGGGTTCTTTATCATTTCTAATTCTCTCTTAGCTTCCCATCGGACTTTCTCGAATTCGGAAGATGCTTTGCCTATTCCTCTTGCCAGCTCCGGCAATTTCTTTGCCCCAAAAAAGATAATTAATATTATTGCAACTATGATTACCCATTCATAGCCACCAAGTCCAACAAACAAAAAAATATCATTTTGTATGGTCATATGCTCGTTGTACAAAAATATCCGCAAGATTTAAGTTTTGGGTTGCCTTTCACTTTAAAGTCATCTTTTAAAAATATTAAAAAAGTCTTGTCTTCTCACGTTGAGGGGCCACAACTCTGTAACGATTGAGAGCAATTAATAACGGGAAAGATTCCACAGAATCTTTGATTGGTTTTCAAATCGTGGTATATTTGTACAATCATTATAAAACTACGGCCGGTAGAGGCTCTTCTCGACGGGTAAATTGAGTAAACCTTTCCCTGGACTTTCTTGTCCTGCGTATCATGACTTAGTTAGAAAGAAGAACTCAAGATCTATCAATTAAAGTAAATGACAACAACTTTCCTTTTCTTGCATTTGCGTGCTATTTCTATATCTGTCATTTCATAATAAAGTTCAATGGATTTTAAAGTTTCGTAGGGTCTTTAGAGATATTTCATTGTTTTATACTCTTTCTTTTTGAATTTGCAAAATCTAAAATTTGAAAGAAAGCATAAGTTGGATTAAACCTAGATTGGCTTACAAATAGGGTACGACGATCTTTCATTGCTTGTTTGTTGGATAGCATTTGAATATGATTAGCTTTTAGTCGTCTTACGTAAGTGCTTCCAGCTTAGTCCCATTCCAAACAAATACGGGGAATATATACCACTTTTAATCAATTTCCGCCTTGAATTTTTTCTTCCTGTGATTCTATTACCAAATATTTTTTGCCACTCTTTATTTAAAGGCCCCTCTGCGGTTCATGAATATATCCGTCCTTGATACGGGTTCTGTTGAAGTGTACTATTGAACAGTTCTAATTTTGTACGAACTCAATGATTTGATAACTCGATCTTAATTGAAATTCTATCTAGCTTTAATATATAACAAGTTTATCTCTACTTTTATATTGATACTGTTACTTGATCAAAATTTATAGTCTACCGAACTTATCAAAAAGAGAAGGTAACAAGAAAAAATTTTAATATCAATAGGGCAATCCTATTTCGGAAAAAATTGGAATTACAGATATAGGATGTTGTAGACACATGAAGTTAATGTCAATATCTTATCCTAATTTGGAGAGAAATTTCTTGTATTTGCAGGTTTGACCACGCTCGAATTTAATTATCTATGATAATCCAACGGACCTAATAATAGATATAATACGATTATATAATGAAATTTGTTTGACATGTCAGTTTAGAAATTCAAATATCATAAAATAGAATCATTAATACTAATTTAGCCATAGTCGAAACTAATGGCGATTATTCCCCTATGAATATTAATACATCTGATACTATAACTTCGGAAGTGTACATAATATAGCAGCTTTCATCAAGCAATTAACTACTACTTTCTAGTAGTCTATTTTGTAATATTCAAATCCAGTTGGAATACTAAAATCAAATGTCAAAGAAAGGATGTTGCCATAAAGGATAATCTAGACCAACAATGTACAGAATTAATATATTTTACTAAAGTAGTGAAAAATATTATGCAATGGGATTGGAGATGTATGTTATTATGAATAGATGGGTTTCCTCTAAATTCAATCAATTTTATAACTTTAACAATTGATAAAGCGAATCAAACGGAACTCCAAACATTTAACAATAATTAACTCAATTGGCCTCATGGCGACAAGTTTAATATTGGCTTTAATGTTGGAATTAAATACATATAATACCGCCTATTCTAGCATTTCATCATCAACGTATGACAACATTCAGAATAAATTTGATAATCTATTGTCATCTACATTACCTGATCTAAATCCGGAATGGCGCGTAGACCCGCAAAACGAGGAGGGCACAGAATCTCAACCCGCTCAGACAGCAGCCATCGCTGCTACCTCTTGCCAGTCAAGCATACGTGATAATTTTGACCGTACTTACCTTTTAGGCGAAGGCAGGACATCACCAAATGGAGAATGGAAAAACGTTTACTCTGGATATGGATCAACAGGAGTAAAAAATGTTGACTCGAGGTCGGTATTTTATCTGAATCCAAAAGCTGTCACTAGCGCAGCTCAAACATACGCTGCATTGGTAAAGTCTACTGATAATTTTTGTAATTTTACAATGCAGGTCCATATGAATACTGTCAAACAGCTGCGACAAAATTCACCTCCTAATACTTGGGAAGTAGGATGGTTATTCTTTAGGTATACGGACACTTTCCACTATTACTGGGTAGCAGTAAAACCAAATGGTATAGAGCTTGGAAAGAAAGATTGCAATACATGTACAAACCCAGTTGACGGACAAAAATTCCTAGTAACAAAGTCTATTCCGAAGTTGAATATGAATACCTGGAATAAAGTAACTGTCGATATGGTTGGAAATCATGTCAAGGTATACTGGAACGGAAATCTAGTTATAGATTATATTGATAGAGCTATGTCTTCAAAGTTAGCTTCTGGCAATATAGCAATGTATACGGAGGATGCCTACGTACTTTACAACGGTATGGCTGTTTCGTCTAAATAATATTTTTTTTCTAGGTGACCCATTTTTACTGTTAATCATTAAGACTAAATAGTATATGGATTTTGACAAGTAACTAAAAAAAGCAAATCGAAACACTTTTAAAATTTTCGAATAGTTCCATTTGATTTATATATAATTAATCGAATTTGCTTATGATACCATACATTAGGAAACTAGAGATCCTGATCTGGTGTTGGCATTGTATATAGAATCCCTCAGTATACCTACAGATGACCTTGGTATTCTTTGGAGTCAGAGAATGCTTTCTCAACTCATGGAAAATTTCAGGGAAATAATATTTCATGTAGAGAAAATATCAAAAGAAAGGCGACTTAAATTTAGAGTAATCGTTGATGAGAATGAAGAGAATACATGGTTTCTAAAATCAATGAATTATCGTAAGATAAGGAAGCCTGACAACATAATAGAAAATTTTCAAATATCAGTAACAAGTATATATGTAGAACCATTATTCGACAAGGTCAAGAACAGGTTAGCCGAATATTATGGAGAAACTCAATCTCTTTGGTAAATCAAAAACAAAGTCAATTTAAAAAATTATGGGGAATAGTTATACCCTATCCTTAAACATATCACTTTATGTAATATGTTGATATAGAATATTGGACAAGTTGGAGGTATGGTATAAGGTGTTTTTTGGTTTTGTGATTTGATAGATTCAAAGGTGAATTTATATCTAGTATTAAAGAATCTTGAAAGGTTAATTGAGATTGATAGAAATCTAGAGGTTTGATTTGCAGCGCGAAGGATTGACCAGTACTGTGTATTGTTCTCCGCTTATGAGTACGCTCCGATCATGTTTGACAAATAGGACATCATGGCTGCCTTGAATTATCAGATAAGAAAATATTTACAATTTCTCAGAACCATCTAAGTGACATTATATAGATCTATTCAGTGGTTCGTAAACCTCCATCTCTATTGGAATATTATTATTAATATTATGATGGCGTGTGGATAATACGTTTCTAGCGAGAACGAACAGCTTGCCCTAGCGAGTGTTTTTGAATTATTACAATGACATTAAATTATTTCATCATACTTTAGAACCATTGTATACAATTTTATATTTGCGACCATAATTGAATATAATGAAAATCCTTATATATGTTCAAACCATTTTTAATAGTGTTGCATCAGTCAACATATTTTCAAGCAAGTGCAATGTATGTCAATGAAATCCTAAAGAGAGATGAGCAGCTGCTCTCTGAAATGTCGAAAAAGGATTTAGATGATAAGAATATTTATAGGATCTTCAGAGAAAGACTGGCTTTGTATGAGCGGGCCGCAAACATGCCATTGGTTGAAGAAGACAAACGGTTCCTAGATTATAGAAAAGGCGAAGTCTGCCATGAACTAAGAACATTCAGGTTTACAAAGAGTATAAAGAATTTATCAGATAAGAAGATTCCAATAGATAAACTTGAAGATAATTTAGTCATCCCTGAGATTACGTCTCATCTTTAAGCAAGCGCATACTTTATCCATCCCTCTATTGATGAGTGAATAACCCTGCGTTTTAGCCAAGCAATTGAGTATTTTAGATTTGATAGTGGAGAGATGAATGTTGTTTATCCTTTCAATGGTCTTGGCGACGGATAGTCATATATGATGATTCCTTGGCATAGTCATTCTCCCTTGGGAAAAACATAATTATGGTTATATATGAAAATAATTGTAAGGCAAATATGATTCGGCCGAATCATTATTGTCAGTTCATTAAATACAACACCTACTTTGAGGTTATTACACTTGCTATTTCTCTAATACTTCTCTCTGTAATACCTTTTATTATTCATCCGATTAATGGACAAATTAACAACATGAGTCATCTTATCATAAATAATCCACAGGAAATTTCACCCGATGATATATTAGATTTTCGTTATTCTGACTTAGTAAACTTTACGTCGAAAATAGAGCAGATTTATGGTCATTTAAACGCTTCATTGCTAAATAAATATGCTGGAAACGAATCCTTAACATTTGCTCATGCATCACATCCAATTGCTGAAGTTTATCCATTTGTTTCACCCCAAATTGCAAATACCAGTCAATCCTTGAATCAATCTCTTTATTCTATTTTAGTGAATCTTCCAGAGCTTTCTAGAAATATGACCAATGATGAATATTTAAGGACAATTCAGTCAACGAATGATATTTTGAAAGATATAACCGATGCTGTAATACCGAAGAATTTACAGAATGACGTATTATTTAATTCATTTGTTATAGTTAACCTCTTGGATCTTGCAGGATACGAGTATCAAGCAGCTGTTACTAATGGCACTATATCAGCTATATTCGAATACCAAGATAGTAAGGCATTCATAAAACAGGCTGAAAAACTGATGTCTATTTTTAATGCTGATCCAGAGACTTCCGCCGGTTCATCAGGGTTATTTCCTCTTGTAAGTTCTCTTAATACTTCCATAGGTGAAGTTGCAACTCCTGAAGAAATCTATTTGTCGATTGATAGGATCTTTTCAAAAATGACTACAATACTTAGCACCGATAAGCTCACTCTCTTAAGTAAACTCGGAATTACAACAGATTAGTGGTTTCTTTTAGAAGACTGCTTTGTTTGTGAACTTAATGGAGTTGAAGTTTTTGTTTGAATTTATCTATGGTTTTGATCAATTAAGGATTAAGATAACAAATATACAACAATCATCTTTCCTTAACTTGTGTAAATGAGTTGTTATTTCAAAACTAACGGCTCGTTTGAGGCAAATTACAATGTCCTTAATAAAACTGCCTTAACTATTATCGCCATATCTGCTACAATTCTTTTAAGCACTATGGTACCTATTTATTCAACCGACGCTCAGGCCATCCATTCAGCAAACATTTCAATATCAGATTGGCTGAATTCTAACTTTGGGCAGTTGGACTTAAAGGCAAATAGTTCTTCTAAGTCATACGCAGTACAAATTATGATGGCTTGTCAAGTAGAAAGTAATGATAACAGTTGTCCGGTGATGAGCCTTAATCATCTTGATAGAATAGTAGATCGTCAATTGGTTTTAGCAACATTTTTGGATCTTATTCTCCTCTATGACAATAACAATTACTCATGTCATCATGAAGGTCATTCTCTAGGTATGTGGCTATATACTTATACAGCAAGTCTAGACGATGCACTCAAGTATTCAACAATACACTGCAGTGGTTCAATTTACCATGGAGTCTTTCAAAGCTATTTTGAAGATGAACGAATTATTCATAATTTAAATAAGAATCAAATTACAATTAAGGATCTATGCCCAGTTGGTCAAGAAAACGTTAATTGGTTACACGAACGGGATTGTATTCATGCCATAGGACACGGGTTAACTAAATTATATAAATACAATACTACTGCTGCTGTTGACCGTTGTAATGATTTTGTACCAACCTGGGCACAGAGTGCATGCTCAAGGGGTGTTTTTATGGAAAACACCGAATATTTCATTGAAACAGGGCATGGTGACTTTGATACAAATGATATCTATTCTCCATGTGACAGGACTATAGAAAAATTCACATCTCAGTGCTATTACTATTATCCGACCTATGATCTGGTAAGAACCGATCTCCATTTGAGTCATAATCTCACAGATGCGTTTGCTAAATGCGATAATATCTCTCCAGTCAAATTTTCCAAATATTGTTATCAAGGAATTGACAGGCTTTTAGAAACAATTGCGTATACTAACGCAGAATTATCAATAGCGGCATGTTATCTTGGAAATCAGACCAAATATCATAATGATTGTTTATTGGGAACGCTAAAGACAATCTTAAAAGGTGAGCCCAACCCTGATTTGGGGTTCGAGTACTGTAGTAAGTCAAAGGTACATTTTAAAGCTTTTTGTTATGAAGTCGTTGGAATGTGGATTAAGGCATTTTTTCAAATCGGAAAAGTCGAATTAGAAAGCGAATGCGCAAAGGCACTTGAGGTGAACTATGTTTTAAATTGTATGAAGGCAAACCAAACGACTGGTTTAGATGTTCTTCTTTTTGAACCACTCTAATACTATGAAAACTAATGGCTAGAATGAAAAACGAG
>DATELO010000018.1:0-3675 GCA_035276505.1 Candidatus Nitrosocosmicus sp. | reverse complement strand
GAGGAAGGATGAATTGAGAGTTGTGTTAAAGTGTAGCGCTACTATGATCTCGGCCCACGGTGTCATTAACGCAGAAATGCACAAAAAGGGATTGCCACCACTAGATTACAGAATTAGTCTTGATTATGGATTAGTAGAAATAGCTACCTCAAAGTCATCTCAGATTGAGGATCTATTTGGTTCAGCAATGAATATCTGTGCGAAAATAAATGGAAAAGCACTTGCAAATGGAATTGTAATTGGTGAAGAATTATTTGACGTAATGAGTAATACCTATGAATATGACGACTATATTGTAAAGTCTGCTGGTACTGTTGTTCTTGACCTGGCAGAAAAAGAAAAATACAGTATCTATCATGTTGAAAGCAAAATAAAGAACACCCTTAATCCTTTTAAACATAAAAAGGTAGACGAATTGTGAGAATAAAGCGATGTATCTAGATGGATCGAGAAAAAACTAGAGGAAAGAAATCACAAAGTTTACTTTATAGATCCAATGGAACTAGACTTGCCGTTACTAGATAGAATATATAAAGAGATGGAAAAATCCTTCTGATAAACTTGTACAACTACGAGACAAAATCAAAAATGCAGAGGGATCTAATTCTTGTCCATTCTGATCCGGCTTTAGATCAAGGTCTAAGTCCACCTACCTGACATGCGAATAAATCCCATTTCTCTCTTTGTTTGACAAATAAGATAGCATTTTTTCTATAACATAGTTTATAATTACTGACCCGACAGTTATAACCTGGTTGTTGCATACTACTAACTATTCATTCGTTTTTAAAACTGATTTTAGTATCAATATATTATGACTAAAGGAAAATAACAATGGTAATTGTTTGCATAAGTTTGCATTCGATACCTTACAATTAATTAGGATCATTACCTAATCATATCATGAAGAATATTAAAGTAGTAATATTCATTACTTTAATGATATCCAGTATTACATCAATTGAACATATTTCAAGTTTTGTATTCGCTATTCCATCCGATTTACTGAATCATAAATATGTCTTTGGACCACTTGTAGGATTTACAGAAAATGATACTGGCAGTGTAGACTGGGTATTGTCTGGAACCTGGAGATCAATCTTAACCAATGATACTCGCGAAGATACCAACCAAAATAACCAGTCTTCCGGAGCATTTAAAGCTGCTATTGAGATGATAAAACCTGATGGTACGAGTAGACATACTCATGCATTAACTGATTTTGTTGTAATGAATACAACACAAAATTCCGATCATAATTCCACTATATTTAGTGGTGCATCGACGGTAAGCTTACGTGAGGGGCCCGCAGTTGATATTCCTACTACGGTTGAAAGATCAAGTAATGGAAATGTATTTGTAATAACGATAGATCCGAAAAGTGTAGATTATCATTTTGGTAATTCTTCTTTAATGTATGGTATCAGTGCAAATCCTGAATTTATCAAAGCTCCCTATCTCGTTCAATAATTTTTCTTTCTATATTGAGTTAGTCAATTACAAGATCCTTTCTGCTTGATTTTCAAGGATGTTTTAATGGGATAGAGAAGGTAAAACGCGGACATTCATAACCACAATTACACGTTTCTACATAGTTAGCCTTAAAAGTCCAAGAAGGAATCTGATTTAAAGTGGACGTCATATTCATTTATTCTAATGAAAGTATATTAATTTCCAACCTTTATTTCAGATGACGTGTTGATTTAAGTAACTAAGGTTGTTTAAATATTTTTGATGACAATTTTATGGTTTTGAATTGAGATATTGAAATCATGGCCCATACCCATATCCTCATAGTTTCCATCAAATGCACATAGTATGCTGAACTTGATTCAACTTGGCGCGTATAAAATTTGACCAGATTTAGAACTGTATCCCATTGAAACTTTTTCACAAGGGTTAGATCTATAAATAATTGGTATTATCTTATTATTACTACTAAGCGCTATAAGAAATGTATACGAACGCACCAAATCCAAATCAGGTTAACAAAGTCGAGACGGTCCTAGTTTTGCAAGGTGGAGGTTCACTCGGTGCTTATGAGTGCGGTGTCTTCAAAGTTCTTTCCGAATACGGTATCAAATTTGATGTCGTAGCCGGGACTTCTATAGGTGCAGTTAATGCGGCCATAATTACATCTCATAAGGCAGGAAAAGATCCTGTCATAGAATTAGAAAACTTTTGGATGGAACTCTCAGAAAAAATCTTACCTCTATTCCCACCATACTCATCAATCTACTTTACTGATGAAATGAGGGCTATTCTAGCTACAATGTATTCAGCAATATATGGTCACCCCAGAGCCTTTAGTAGACATACATTTACATCACCATTTAATTATTTTTCATTCAATCTTCCTTATCCACTATTTGATGTTTCACCGTTAGAACATACGTTAGAGAAATATGTTGATTATTCGACTCTTTCTGTTAAAGAAAACTTAAATCATGAAAGAACAAATAGACCTAGGTTAATAGTTACTTCAACGGACATACAAACTAGCGAGCCTGTTATATTCGATAGCAAAAATGAAAGAATAGATTCAACCAGCGTTTTGGCAAGTGTTGGCTTTCCGTTTTATGGTATTTCGTGGACCGAAAAAAATAACCATTATCTTTGGGATGGTGCACTGCTAAGTAATACACCCCTTAGAGAAGTTATGGATGCATCTCCTTTAATGGATAAAGATGTTTATTTAATCAACATATTTCCACATTTTCAAAAAAAACTCCCTAATGATATATTTGAAGCATGGCATAGAGCCCGTGACATAATATATAATGATAAAACGGATAACAATATCAAGAATTCAATCATCAATGCTGAACACCTAGTTCTTTTAAAGAAGATGCATGACCTGTTAATGAAATATGATCTTGAGTTAAAATCATCTAGTCTAAAGGATTCAGAAAATAGTAATAAACTGAGTTTGGAACTAATGAACCTTGAAGATAACTATCACAAGATTATTGAGAGAAGGGGCTCCATAATAAAAAAAATAACGAGAATCGATAGACCAGAAGAACACCCTTTTCTATTTGAAGATGCAGATTTTTCGGAACTAACAATAAAAAAATTAATCCGCCAGGGGGAAGATGATGCAAAACGAGCTATTAACTCGGAAAACCTCTCATCAAAAAATTGATTTGGTAGTCGGCCTTGTTATTTAGTTTGACTTATTAATTCAAAATCTAAAAAAAACACACTTAACTCATAGAAATTAATCAATCATAAATATATCTTTTATCTTCTTTACAATATCACTGTCTAACATAGATTTTTCCATAAAATAATATTCTAATTTAGGGAATACTTGACTTAATGATTCTCGATGAATTTCATTACCTGTAAAACATATTTTTTCATTCCTTATCCCATTCCTATTTTTTAATTCATTTTATAGCTGGATTCCATTTAGTTTTGGCATTACTAGATCGATTATTAACATATCATAATTATCCGAACGGCATTCTGATAAGGCAGTCACAGGATCAACGTGGTCTTTGAAAGAGAGAATAATCTAAATTTGTCTATTTTCTATCTCATTCAAAAAAGTTTTTTATTGAGATGTAGTAGAAGACTCTAAAAATAATTGTACTACATCTGAAAATATCTTTGGATATTGGAACATTACTCCATGTCCGCCGCCCTCTATCTGAATTAACCATGCTGCAG
>DATELO010000017.1:0-3568 GCA_035276505.1 Candidatus Nitrosocosmicus sp. | reverse complement strand
CTATTACTGCCTGCCTTCACCTACGCTTATTTCTGGCTCCGGTATGATAACTGTCTCTGGTAGTTTTAGTACATATTTTTCCAAGGCACATTTTTGATTGATTAAAATGTTTTTTCTATTTGATCGCATCCTCTCCATCTTTTGGTTCCATTCATCCGTTTGTTTATTGAAAATATAGTTTGCAAACCCCATCATCATGATCATCATAAGCAAACTCCCTTACAGCAAAATTACCGTAAGGTATCTTAGTTCTTTTCCTACTGCTTTTGATTTTACTACTCTGTTGTTCTTGATCTAGAGACTTATTCTAAAAGAATGTATCAAATATTAAAAGGTAACAACTTAATTATTACTAGCTATTATAACATCGGCTATAACTTCACTCAAAATTAACTTCAAGTAATAATGTGCATACCTCAGATATACTACTATACACTTAAACTATTGACTGATAGAAATGAACCACACAATCAAAGGTATCATTATAGTAGTAGCGATAACGTTAATGCTGGTCGTAGGAGCAACAACTATGATCCCAATAATGCAAAACTCTTTTGCATACAAAAAGTCAGATTTCAAAGGAGCAGAGCGCGATCCAAACACAAATACAAAATCTTTGCTTTGAATGTTCTATGCAGAATGGGAGTCTAGGATACGCTAATACTTGGTTGTCATGAGATTTTGTTATTATTGTTTATGCAATTACAGTGTTTACCCAAAACCCTTTTAGTTAAAGTGTCATGTCTTGAAAGCTCTACTAATCATAATCAATTCTGGACCACTAGTCAACTTTCCAACAATCACCGATTTTGAATTTGCGATTATACCCGAAGATAAGAATGGAGTTCCTCCATTAACTGTTACAGGTTCAACTTCTACTTGTAATGACTCAGAAATAAATTTGATCTCTTCTTCTGTGGCCTTTGGATGTATTGCAGCTCCTGTATTGGTTGCCACAACCATTGAGCCTGTCTGAATAAAACCACCAACTGTCATCGATTCAACCGGTACTCCCAGGACATCTTGAACCTGTTGGTCTACTTCACCATCGAATAGAGGAGATACTAATGCTCCATTGTCATTGGTTGAAATCAAATTTCCAATAGCAGTAAATTTACTTTTCAAACGTTCAACGTTAAGTCCACTTGCTTGGTGAAGTATTTGTAATTCTTCGTCTGATGCAACGGAGGGGAGTAGAATTCCATTGTTATTCATTACAGTCATCGGACCGATGAGCCTTGTACCCGCTGCAGACGCATATACTTTCTCTTCAATCTGTAAGTATTGCATTAGCTTATTGATTTTTGTCTCTGCAAAACCAAATGGTATTATTACTATTTTATCATTAGCTTTTGCGAATAATCCTATATTAGGGCTTTTGTATACATCATATTTGTAAATTCCCAAGTATTACTTTTTTTGTAAACTTACGCATATGAACTATTGTATTCGGGATATGTCTATAGCATATGGCGTCTCACACTTTCCTAATATTACTTTTTTAATACAATTTTGATTTGTAAACATCTTTGTTTGATTAATAAACTGTGCGATATGGGTTATGCTGTGTATTCTAGATTTAGAACCATCGTTGCAATCCTCTCTATATCTAAAGATTCTCTCAGCGTTTAGTTCTAAAGTAATCGAATGTGAAGTTTAAATAACAATGCTTAACTGTGATGCTTGCCATGATAGTGTAGATGTCTAGACCTAATGATGATAGTTATAATGTCCATGTAGCTGATAGTAACACAAAGAAGATAATTAACAAAACTTTTGACGATGCAAAGAATAACGCTAGAAGGACTATGGATGAAACGCATAGAGAGCTTCCGAGATATATGCAAACGGTTACAGATAATCAAGAACAAACAGTTCTTGCAGCAAGGGAGACTGTAGAGAATTATTTGGAATCACAAAGAAAAATTACGAATTCATATCAAAATTCATGGATCTCATTTTTTGATAACTACTTTTGGATGTCACCTAAGCGATTTACGGAAGCGTATGCAAGGATGGTAAGTGGTTTTTCAGATGGTACGATAGCAACAATCCGAATCTGGAATAACATGATGTTCACAAATACCGGAGCAGTTAAAATGCTTATGCAGCATACAAGAGATAATACACGTGAAATATCGAGAGTATCAGTTAATGTTGCGGAAATGTTAGAAAAAGCGACAAACTCATCGGAAAGAAACACAAATTATTAAATTCGAGATAAGGTCAATTTGACTTTTCTACACGATCACTCTTCATTCTGGTTCATTATGAAGCGTATATATAGATAATACGTTATTTTGAATTAGAAATCGTAAGAAAATTATGCAGTAGTAGCGTTCACATCGGTTTTATATAAATGATCACATCGTTAACGGCTAATAGGCTAAAATATGACACATATAAAATAAAAAACCGTACACCAAATGAAGATAAAGTATCCTAAACCAATATTGTGAATAAGCAATTATATGTCTTAATTCAAAAACGCCTTTGAGTCCGTGATTGGCAAGTGCTGATAATTTCGCAATTGAACAGGGAAAAGCAGATAAGGCTATAGAGTGGATGAATCTCTATGCTAAAAAGAGTAATAAGAAATTTGAAGCAAAACTGCAGGGATATCAGCTATCAACAATAAAATTTGGTAGTTTTGAAGTGATATCTTGGAAAGGTGATTGGTCATATGCTCGCAATGTACTATTAAAAGCAAGCAGCAAATTAAAGATTAAAGTATTAGAGGCAGGTTATCGAGAAAAAGGTAATCTACTTTCATCATTTTTTGGAGCTAGTAGTGAATTTGCGAAAGTATATCGTAGCGGCATTCTCATTGGGCAACTTGAGCTAGAGTTAAAATCGGGAAAATGGGTGGCAAAATCAGAAAAATCTGGCTAAGCATCAACAACAGTATTAAGCTCTTTTTATTTTGGTAGTGATCAGTTCACTGAGTTGGTTATATACATGCAAGAAACGGTTTCCCTTGTCTGTTGTCTTATAGACTTGCATAGCTTCTTGATAATCTAATAAACCATTTTCTATTAGGGCAGATAAATATTCTTTCAACTGCGGGTATGACAAAAGTGCTTTATACATTATTTTTGTTTTATTAACTCCGCCACTATTAGCGGTTTCCAAGATCAAGGCAATTATTTCTGTTCTGCTTCGATATTTCATTATGATAGTTAGAAATCATAACTAACTGATAAGTTTTAGGAATTTGTGCTATTTCTAAAAGATGTGAAATATTCAGAATCTAGAAGGTAAAGAAGTTCGCAATATTCATTAGATTTATACATTGTTTCTTCTATCAAATATTAATAACATGTATGATAAGATTTCAATTATCAACATGGAATTTCATTCCTAAATTTCCCAATCTGATGCCTTGTTGAAAACCAATATTCTCTTGGAACGACAACTTTTTATCTTTTTGGTTCCGGTCAATAAGATATGGGAACAAATACAGAAACTGTATTTATGACGTCAGGCAAAACCATATTCATGATTGCAGCATTTATGTTACTCCTAATAATCATGCCAATGAAGGGTTATGGTGCATTGTGTGCCAAAC
>DATELO010000016.1:0-3621 GCA_035276505.1 Candidatus Nitrosocosmicus sp. | reverse complement strand
CTTTGCTTCCTTTATCTTTTCTATAAAGTGTGTCCAATCTAGACAAATGTTCTTTTATTTCTTTTGCCAATTCTAAATTACACACTTTACTATTGCTGATTGCTAAAAGTGACGCCTGTAGCATCTCTGTGAGATGATCTTTTCCCTTCTCTTCATGAAAGTGTGGATTTCTTGTTTCTATTTGAAAGATTTCAACTCCCTTTTCGACGATATCGGGGGAATCGGTTGGTAGCAAGCCACCAAATTTTTCTAGTATGTTAATGAATTCGTATGGTTCTATGGAATATCCACTTGAATAATTTAAATTCTCAGCCAAAGACATAGAAAGAGCATGTTCGCCCGAATTCCCAGTCTTTATTATATCAGTTTCAAAACCTGTGATGTACGATAGGAGTGCGTTGAGGTATTTGTTTGTAACTTCACTAGTTCTACCCCATTTTGGGAATTTCAATATATTATTTCTAATTTTTGGTTTGTATAACCAAGAAATTCTTATGTTGCTATAAGGAGTAGATGCCATTCCAAATCCAACAGCGTATATTTTGCAATACTCGTTCACAGCACCTGGAAAATAATTATCACTATCAATAAACCCAACATACTTTTTGTTGTGCATTTTAGCCATAAGAATTCCAATAATCATCCCCTCTGCTTTCCCATCACGAATCTGCTTCTTAGAATCTAGTATGGACGTATAATTAACTTCTTCAAAAATCTTCGCCAGTTCAGGGTCTCCTTGATGGATCAGGATGATTTTCTTGTCAGCAAATTGAGAATATTGTTTTATCATTTCGACTTCCATCGAAAACCTATTGACTGGCGAAATTTGACTATTGGAAACGATGACTACCATGCACTCGTTAGGAATGCCGCTCAGAACTCCCTCTATTAATCTCAGCCTCTCATTCTTAATTGGTATGACAATTGCCAACTCTCGAAAAATGTTTGCAAGTTCATCGTGATCAAAGGCCCTGATAGTTCTATGTCCCCCATGAAACTCTGGGGATTTTCCCGAATCTAGCTCGTAAATTTTCTGCACGGCATGTAGACTAATAGCTCCTATCCTCTCAGAAAATCTTGGGGGGAAATCAAGCTTCATATCATCATATAATTGCTCTCATAATAATACCTATTCCATAATATACAAGAAAATCATATTATAGCGGTTTGTAACAGATATATTCATGACTCAGAATGGCTAGTAGACCTAAACTTGTAGTATTTGATATGGACGGGACCTTAATAAACGGAAGACTTATTGAAGTAATTTCAAAGAAATATGGCTTGTCGGAGAAAGTTGTAGAAATTCAAGCTGATCAATCTCGTCCAGGTTATAAGAAAACAGAAATGATTGCATCTTTGTTGAAAGGCATTAAGGCAATTGAAATTGCTAAGGCAATAGATTCTATTCCAGTTATGAATAACGCTGATAAGATTGTTACTTGGTTTAAGAAAAATGGATATGTAACTGGAATAATTACAGATAGTTATACTTTAGCTGCTGAGGTAATCGCAAATAAACTTAAAATTGATTTCATCGCGGCTAATGAATTGATTGTTGAAGATGGAATACTGACCGGTGAGATCAAAATGCCATTGGGTTGGGAAAAAATAAACTGTTCATGTACGATTTCAATATGTAAGAGATACCAACTTAATTACTATTCAAAAAAGTATGGAGTTAGCACTGAGGATACGATAGCCATAGGTGACACAAGAGGCGACATATGTATGATAAAACAAGCGGGCTTGGGTATTGCATTTATGCCGAAAGACCCAGATATTATTAAGCAGAGCAAGAATATAATATTGACTCCTGATCTTAATGAAATTTTGAATTATATGTAGTATATAAAGTGTAATACTTAAATTTGAGTAATGGGGTACTATTATATCTTGTTATACAATGGTAATTGTTTAGGAAATTTTTGAAATGTGTGGAATTGTAGGAATTTTAAGTAAGAAAGGCGAAAATGTAGCACCGTTAATTGAAAAAATGTTATCATGTATGAAAAATCGTGGTCCCGATGGTGTTGGACTTGCTACAGAAGATGAAATAGTTTATTCGAATACGTTCAACAAACTATTCTTTTCACAGACCAGTGCATTTAACGTATTGGCTCATTCCCGTCTTGCCATTGTTGGCGGATCATGCGGATCACAACCATTTCTTAGTTGTAATAAGAAGCTTGTTTTGGAGCATAATGGAGAAATATACAACTACAGAGAATTAAGAAAGAGTTTAGAAACCCATCATGAATTTAAAACTTCTACCGACAGTGAAGTTATTATTCATTTGTTAGAGGATCATTATGAAAAAACAAATGGAAATTTGCTCGAGGCTGTGAAAAGAACGGTGTTTCAACTGGATGGGATTTATATCCTTGCTATCAAAGAACAATCAACTGGCAACATTATATTAGTTAGAGATGGCATCGGAGTGAGGCAAATTTACTATGGTGAAGATGATCGCTACTTTGCATTTGGGTCAGAGAAAAAGGCTTTGTGGAAGATAGACTTGCACGGTAAGATACAGCGATTGTTACCGGGATACGCGTTATTCATCTCTCAAAAGTCTAATGAAAATAGCTTTAAAACATCTTTGCATCCAATCACGGTAAATACAAGCAAATCGATACGTGCAAAATATCCAATATCCTACAAGGATATTGATTCTGCGCTCGATGCATATAATGACGCATTAATTGCATCAGTCGAGAAGAGGGTGCGTGACTTTAGTAGGATAGGAATAGTTTTTTCCGGTGGGATTGATAGTGTTATAGTTGCCTACTTAGCAAAGCAGATGGTCCCAGAAGTAATTTGTTATACCTCTGGTATTAATGGGTCTAATGATATCACAAATTCGATTGAAATAGCTGAGAAATTAGATTTAAAATTGGAAATCAATGAACTTTCACAAAATGATGTCGAAAAAATGCTTCCTAATATCATCAATGTTATTGAGGATGATAACATGGGACAAGTCGAAGTAGCCATTCCAATCTATGCTGCAGTAAAGCTGGCCCGAGAACAAGGAATACGAGTTATGTTAACGGGTCAAGGAGCAGATGAAATCTTTGGCGGTTACTCATGGTATTCAAAAATTGTCCAAAAATATGGATATGATAAAATACTAGAATATATGATCAAGGATGTCCAACTCCTGTACAAAGAAACACTTGAAAGAGAAGACAAGATAACAATGTCTCAGAGCATAGAACTAAGAGAGCCATTTCTTGACCCTAACTTGATTGATACGGTATTGAGGATAGACCCGAGGCTAAATATTCAAAACGATGGGGTTGATGCGTTTGATACTTTAGGTAAGCGTGTGCACAGAAGGTTAGCGGAGAAAATTGGTATCCCTAAGGAGATAGCATATAGAATTAAGGAGGCTGCACAACATGGATCAGGAATACACAACTTACTAGATTCGATTGCCAGGCAAAACGGCTTCACCGAATTGTCGGTAAAGGATAATTACCTAGACAAATTAAACAAAAGGGAGCTCATGGGCAGTTCTCAGCGTTATGGACATTTATTTGAAAGCGAAAAAATTTGGAATATTGAACCCCATATTCAAATGTACCTTGAAAAGATAGCTACAAATATTTTACCATC
>DATELO010000015.1:0-4588 GCA_035276505.1 Candidatus Nitrosocosmicus sp. | reverse complement strand
CCAAGCAGATCATCTTTAGAATCACCTTGTATTAATGCCCATCCACTGTTAAAACCTGGATATACAAGGTTTATTTCATCACCTGCTGTGGGTCCATTTTCGGTATCCCAGAGATTTCCGGTCATAGGATCAAAGTCCATTCCAAAACTGTTTCGGATGCCCATCGCATAATAGATGCTCAATGGAAGTTCGCTTCCAAAGATAGGTTCATTACCTACTTCTTGACCATCTTGAGTAATCCTGAGGACACCACCTAATCCATTAGGTGCAGGACCATCTATAATGTTTTGTGCTTGGGTTCTATGTCCACCTACTTCGCCAACGATATAATAAATATTGTTGTCGGGTCCTATCAATATCTTTCCACCGTTATGTTCACCGCGTCCATTTACAGGAATGGCGGTTAAGTCAAGTAAAAGTACAGGATTAATAAGTCGATCGTTACTGAATTCATATCGATATAATCGATTACCTAAAGGATCAATATTTGCAGAATGATCACTACCATCAAGGCCATTGCCAGATTCCGTATATGAAAGAAAAACATATGTTTTTCCATCATTATGCTTTGAAATAGCTATGCCAAGTAAACCTCTTTCGATATCACTTGCCACCGGTACATCCAAAACAGGGTCATTTCGAACCTGACCATTTTGTACCCTCATAACTTTGCCTGTATTTTTTTCAGTAACTAAAATGTCATTCGGATCAAGAAATGCCATACTAGTTGGGAAATCTAATTTATCAGTTATTTTTTCCACAGTCAAATTAGTTGGGATTACACTAGGTCCATTAGGTGCCAACGGAGCCTTAGAGTAAGCAGCATACGACCATTGAATAGTTGATAAATTTGCAACCAAATAAATTGAAATTAAGCACAATACAATGATTAGTATATATTCAAATCTCATCATGATTTTTGTTTCTGCTTTAAATAGTATTATGAATTATTTATACAACTAATCGGGTCGATACAATGTTGAGAGGAAGATGTAGATGAAATGTTACAATATTAGAGGCCAAAACAACAACTTTCACGATAGATCCGATCCTCTTTTGCCAGTTTGATTTATTAAGAAAAAGTACATACACATACTGCTTTGTCTTTTTCATAGATAAGGTATGTGGTACACTTGTTTGATTGAAAATATAGCAAGAAGTAGTTGCTTTTTAAAAATCCTTGTCTTTGGCCTTTAGTACTGATTTGTTATATTGACTAATCTTTAATTTTATGATTTACGGTTTGATTAACATAATTAATCTTGGTAGTTTGCAGATCACTGAAAAAAAAGTGTATTAATACACTTTATTGAAACTTTTGAATTATCTCAGTACTGTTGCTTTTATTCGCATTATTCTCATATTCTGCGGTGTCATCATCTCCTACATCATCTCCCTCTTCATTAGCATCATCACTATTATCTTCGCCTTCCAAGTCGCCGTTTTCCACTTCTAGTATATTGCCATCTACAGCACCTACTTTGACGTCCTTAGATTCGTTACCCTGGACCACATTGACAGAATAAACTATATTTCCATTTTCATTTTCTAATTCAACTCCTTTTACATCAGATGGCTGACCTGATACATTCTTCAATGCAATCTGTATGGCTTCATCGTTGGTTATTTTTGCAGCTGATTTAAGGTCAGTTTGATTAGATGCTGATTCTTCTTCTATATTTAAATTACCTTGAGTGTTCTGCGTATTATTTACTTGGGCAAATGCAATGTGTCGATCCTCGACTATGGAAATACCAACAAGCATAATAGTCAATAATATTATACTAGTTACTATTTTATGTTTGTATGTCTTTTCGATATTTTTCTTATTAAACATCACAAGATAATTAAATTCTGAACACTTAAAGAATTTGGTACAGGTAGCTGAATGAGTTTCATTAGTATTACCAAATAGTAGGTCATATTATCTTTTTTTAAATTAATTCATTGAAATAGTCCAATCCAAAAGAACTTGGAAATTTCAAACGAATATTTTATTTGTTTCTCCTGACGATGGCCATAAAAAAAAGTAACAAGATGGCAAGCGTAATACAAGAGACTAATAAGCTACTAAAAACTGAATCCAGATTTTCAAAATAGTCCTCAAGAGTCTCCACAAATAGACTGACAGCAAATAAGCCAAAGGCTGCTGAAGCATAGAGGATACTTTTTACTCTCGTTTCTTTATAAGCAGAGAGTGATAACAATAATAATAAGATGGAAAATACACCTATCGAGGCAGATATAAATAATTCCACAGTTCCAAGCGGTTCTATATCTAAATAATACATAGACGAAAATTTGTATGGAATTAAGCCGATTATTGAATGAACAAAAGGTAGAGGTATCAATTAGTCTTGTTCCTTCCCTTCAATGTCATTTGATTTTGACATTACCAAAAACATCTCTGCTAATCTATTACTCCATTTATTCCAAGTATGCGGATAATAATTTTGTAATAGCTTGGCAATATATAATGAGTTAATATCCGGATGTATTCTGTATCTTTTGAATTTGCCATCTTTTGATTCTAATAATAAACTAGCATCAACTAATCTTCTTATATGCCAACTAATCGAAGCAGATGAAATTTTGATCCTAGACACGATTTCAGTTTGTGAAGGATTTTTATCCTCCATAATAAACATAATTATTTCTCTTGGAGTTTCTTGAGTTAAAAACTTAATAATTTGTTGCTCATTTTCCTTAAACATTCCAGTGGGAAAATAATGTCTGTAAAGTCCATTTCTTGTAGAGGTTATCCTACCCATTTTTTCAAGTCTGTCTAGATGATATTGAGCTGTGCCCATTGATATTTTCATATGCTGTTTTATTTTTCGCAAGTGCCAGCCTGGATTTTGTTTAATTGTTTCGAGTATCATGTTTACCTTACCTTCAAGGTCATCTGGTGCCACAGTCTACCCGACCGCCCAATGTAAACACATTTTCTGAGTAACAGTATTTAATGATATTCAAGTCAGTGCTCTTATGACATAGGAAGCACATAAAAATATTTATGGTGCATCTCCCTAACTGAGTTATTTTAAAATTGCCAAATGCACTATTTTCAAATTCTGTATTAGAAAATGATGTGCTATTTTTCTCATGTACAAACCTGATTGAAATGATGGCCGGTGCTATTTGCACCTATAAACTAAAGACAACCCTGAAAATCTCCATCTCCTACTTGAGAAATTTCTTCTACATATTCTTCGCTAAGGCCTTCATCCAACTGGCTATATGAAGCAAATTTGCTAACCATTACATCTCCATTTTGAGGGTCAATTTTTATTTTGATAATTTCGTTGTTTTTGTTGACATCTATCAGATACACAGGTTTACCAGTTTCTATAACGAACTGAACAGATTCTATTTGTTTGTTAGTTGTTGATGCATTCCTAACAGCTATACGTAGGGCCTCTATAGAATCTAATTTTGATTTTGAAAGTAACATTCCTCTTAATGGATATTGGACGATATATCTTGTGATAGTTGCCAAATTCTATTGTCTCTTTTATTTTTTTACTCATGCATTTTAAACTTAAAACTATCATGAAGAGAAGTAAGGATAGTAAGGGGTGGCTCCTTGATCATCCTTACTTCAGAATGTATTGACACTATCTTACCTATCTATGCATTTGTGTATCAGGAGGTAGCACAGTAAGGAATACTATGTAATATTACTATAATAATCTTGTAGTACAGTCAACAGAACGTAAGTGAAATCGCCAGTTCATTTAATATTTATTAATTTATCGATTATTCAATCAGGATATTTGTTAAATATGTGGTAAAAAAGCGATTAATATTATCTAGTATTATAGTCTTGTTTTGAAAAGGATAATTAGAAACTGTTACATATTTGGATTACACCATCTAACAATTTAAGTCTATATTCACCTCCGCAAACTCCTCGTTAACTTTCTAATCCACATTGGTGTAAAATGATGGATCAATTAATTCTGTTAGGAATAGCATGAACGAACAAATGTTACAAAGGCGTAGAGTCAAAGTATCTGTCCAATAAAGTTCTAGATTTAAGATCAACTTTTATTACTGCTGTTTTTAGAATCGTAGATTATAGATATCATAATATATACAAGGTCAAAAAATGTAGTCCAAAAAATAAATCCATTTTCTATAATTCATCTTCTTAGATCATGATCAATCTGGCCCTTTATTACTTGGTATAGAATTCTGAGGTCTAATGCTGTCTTCCATTTCAACTAATACTAATTCAAAGAACTTTAATAATTTATACACTACAATATATCATAGTAAATATTCTATAGGTAAAATTTTTCAATTAGACAAGTGCATCATAAATATTAATAAAAGGAAAAAAGTATCATCTGATACTACTGTAAGATACTTATAGATAATTTTGTGATATTCGATATATATCACATTATTAACTTATTTTCTACAAGTATGAATATGAATAAAATAATACTAGTATCATCTGTCACGATACTAGCTTTAGCAATGGTATTAGCTCCAGTAGCTATGTCAGATAGCGCGTTTGCTAAAAAGAAATACAAAAATTGGAGTGATTGTAGAGAGGATCATAGTAAGAACTGGTGTAAGA
>DATELO010000014.1:0-3238 GCA_035276505.1 Candidatus Nitrosocosmicus sp. | reverse complement strand
GCTAAGATTATTGTATATCGAAACAATCCAATTACTTGACTTTGGTTCATCAAAAACATATTCGACAGGATTTCGCCTATCATTATTGGTATCGTTAAACGGTATTACAAAATTTTCAGAAGTATTAGTTTTGATTGTTTGTAAGTCTTGAGAACTATTAGCTTGCATTTGGGAGAAAGAAAAATTTTGAAAAGAAATACTAACTAATGCAACAGATAAAATCATGATTAGTAGACAGTAGTAGCAGTAGTGACAATTATAAGAAGAGGAGGATAGTATTTTTCCAAAAATAAATATCATAACTATTTTTCGCAAATCGAGTATATATTTGTAGGATACCCCTCTACTATTCAACGAACGGCTCGGGATATGATAAAATGACATTGGAAATTTCAGGACGCATCAGATGTGAAGGCGGCAATTCACCGGAGGAAAACATTTTTCGCATTTTAGTTCCAGATAATTCTTCCCTAAAGTCAGACTCATCATGTGGACACGTACGCTCATTTACATAGCCTTGACACTTTTTACAAAAGTAAAAGGCGGGAAAAAATATCGGTTTAATTTCTAGTTCAGGATAATCCTTAAAGATCTCATGTGCAGCAAAAGGAGAGTAGTAGTTACCAACACCAGCGTGATCTCTGCCAATAATAATATGAGAACAGCCAAAATTCTGACGCATAATTGCATGGTGAATAGCCTCTCGTGGTCCAGCATATTTCATTTCCGTATGTAATGTAGAAAATATGATTCTGGATTTAGGATAATAATTGTCTATCAAAACAGTATATGAATTCAGAATCACATCGTCCTTAAAATCGCCTTTCTTTTTCTTGCCTATTAAGGGATTTATAAATAAACCATCAAAAATATTCAATGCAGCTTTTTGTAACATTTCGTGAGCCACATGAGGAACGTTTCGGGTTTGAAATGCAACAGTACTTTCCCAACCTTGATCTTGGATCTTTTTTCTTGATTCTGACGGAGTTAGGCGAAATTTGCTATCCAAATTACTATCAGAAGGAGAAGAAGCAACAACTCTTACTTCTCCTCCAATAAGTTTATCTTTCATCGTAACAAACTTTTGAAAACCAGGATGCATAGGATCATCTGTTTGAAATACTGACTTTGCACTCACTTTTTTGTCAAAGCCATAGACATCCTCTATGTTCATAATTCCAAAGATTGGACCGTTGTTGTTGCTTCGTAATGCAACTTGAGAGGAATCTTTGGCTTTTTTTGCTGTTTCCTCATCGGCATCCAGTACAATAGGAATTGTCCAAGGTAAATCACTGGCAAGTCTGCCTTTACTAACAACGTTAAGGAAATCTTGCTCATTTAAGAATCCCTTCAAGGGACTAAATACTCCAAAAGAAATATTTTCTATTTCCTTTCTTAGTCCTATGTCTATATCTAAAGTAAAAAGATCTTTGTCGATTTTGGATATATCTACAAAATTATTTGTTAAACTACCACCACCATGTGGTCTAGTAATAGCAGGCATTATTTTATGAATTAATAAGTAGGCTATTTCATTCTTTTTTTCTTCTTCTTCTTCTTCTTATATTACTTATTCCAATGCAAACCACATTCTTTATGAAAATCATTTTCCCACCACCATCTTCCGGCTCTCAAGTCTTCGCCGGGTTTTATTGCACGGGTACATGGGGCACAGCCTATACTTGGATAGCCCTTATCATGTAACTTATTGTATGGAATATCATTCTTTTTTATATAGTCCCAGACCATATCATTGGTCCAATCCACAATAGGATTAATCTTGACAATGTTGTTATTTGAAGGATCTAGTTCAATTTTTTTTACATCAGATCGTGTAGTGGTCTGATCGCGTCTTAATCCAGTTATCCATGCATCCAAAGTTTTTAACATTCTTCTTAATGGATGAACTTTACGAATTCCACAGCACAATTTTCTTTCTTCTACACTGTTGTACATTAGATTGAAGCCATTTTCTGTAACCATTTTTTCTACTTCCAAATAGTCAGGAAACATGGTTTCAATAGAAATAGAATATTTCTCTCTTATCTTGTCCATGACATCATATGTTTCAGGATTGAGCCTGCCCGTATCCAAAGTAAAAACCCGGATCTTGTCACCATGAATATTATACATCAAATCAATTACTACCACATCTTCTGCTCCAAAGCTTGATGCAAAAGCGATTTTTGGAGCAAAAGTCTTGAGAGACATAGTTAAAATCTCTTCTGCAGATTCTGCTTCAAATTTATCGGGATCTGCAGAAAAACGGTTCATAAATTCAGTTTTTCTAATAATATCAGTGGTATTGGACGACAACGTGATATTAATTAATGATTTAACTCATATAACATTATCTTATTGTGAGCTTTATATAGATGGCATGAAATGACATCTAGTTTATTAGGGAGAGTATCTTAGTAAATAGAACTCGTGGTGGGTGAATTAAGGGTCTGAGTTTAGAAAAGTGGGAATTATTTTCAGAGTATAAAAATTTGGGCTTTGATCCGTTGAGATGGTTACCCGATTGTTCTAATGAGTTAAAACATTATGATAGCATCGCTAATGAATTTAAAAGAAATAATTTAAGAATTATAGTACCTAGTTACTACAGTTACTTTCACTACCCAGAAAAAAAAGACGCAGAAATAATTAGGAGAATTTATAAAGTCGATGAGGAGTTCAGGCACGAAGATTTAAAGACTAAAAAAGCCGTTACAATACTAAAGTATGATAAAAAAGTAGTATATGACGACGACCTTATGGTTGAGGAGATAAAGAAAATATCAAACTCGATTGATTCAAAAATTGAAATAGACAAGTTGTCCATTATTCCTACAAATGCTAAAAAGGATTTTCATTTTATACTATTTGATCATATCAAGTCTCACAGAGGGAACAAAACTGGATATACAGTTGTTACTAATTCTAATACCCAAGCAACAGATGTTACCCAATCTATAAGATCTCCAATTCATATGGAAATATCTCTCACAGAGGCGATTAATCTTTTGAATCTTGTTGGATGTACCAAAGATATAAAACTTTATCCTATCTATGACGCTCCAAACGATGAAATGCTTGATGAAATTAGGAGAAATATCGATAGCTTTACAATAAAATACAACTATACATTTGAAGACTATAGTTCTTTGAAATTTGGAGGTCTGTTTTTTGGTACCACAGCTGTGGGCAACACTCACAAAGAGTTACCTAATAAATATGATTTAGTAGAACAAGA
>DATELO010000013.1:0-2287 GCA_035276505.1 Candidatus Nitrosocosmicus sp. | reverse complement strand
GTTGAGCCAATGCGTTGTTTCCAGTGTTCATCTGGTTTTGGAAGTTAACATTATTACATGATAGGAAAGTTGTTCCACCAGAAGCACACAAGGCATTTTGTACTGATGCTTGTGACTGAGATATTGATTGCTGAGCCACGTAACCTTTCTTCTTTTTGGTTGCAAAGGCGTCATCCAGAGCCACGAGAGGACTTGCTATAAGTGCTAATTCGACCACTATTGCAATGGATGGTACAAAGAGTTTGTTGTGAATGTTTGTTTTATTCATACCAGTCATTATATAAAAAAAATATATTGGATTTGCTAACTAGGTACAATACTCTAATATTCTAACACTTTTAGAATAAATTGAAATTATGAAGCATTATTAAAAAGCATATTCTCATAAAGTCTACATAATCAAGATGTCTGAGGGTCCAGAGGTTAGAATAGCTGCAGACAAAATAGCTGCTGTTTTATTATCAAATGATATAAAAATTGAGAACATCTTACACAACAAGCTTGACGATGAAATCAAAAGTAAAATAGTAGGATCATCAGTAGAATATGTTAGAACATTTGGGAAAAATATTGTCATAAAATTTTCATCAAATGTTTATTTAAGAAACCATATGATGATGTGGGGCAAGTGGAGAATCTATGATCGAGAAAAATATGACAATGGGAGTGCGAGACCACCTCCACGACGACCAGCAAGACAAAATCGATCCCCCATTTTGGCTAAAACAAAAAGCAAGTCACCAAATAAAATTAACGACGTATTAGATACTCGAAAAGATTCCAGAGTAAGGTTAACAATAATAACTGCCGATAAAGTTTTGGTTCAATTCAATGGTCCCATAATAGAATACTCGTTCGATGATCCCTCGACTAGACCTCCAATTTCATTACTTGGTCCTGACGCGCTAACAGATAATTTCGACAAGCATCAGGTGTTATCTAATTTAGTATCAAGATCTAAAATTGATAGAAACTTGCTAATTTCTAAAGCACTTTTAGATCAACAAATAATATCTGGAATAGGAAACAAATACAAATCAGAGATTTTGTTTTTATGCAAAGTTTTCCCTTTTAAGACGGTGACTTCCCTGTCTGACTCTGAGTTAGAAGAACTTGTAATGAAAATTCCAAAAATTCTCAACTTTGGTTATACTAATAATGGTAGAACTCGAGCGGTTGATACTTCAAGTCTAGACAAGATATCTTGGGATACCACACACTGGGTTTTTAGAAGAGCTGGTAAAAAATGCTGGAAATGTGGGACAAAGATATTGTCTGAGAAGAAAACAACTTTAAGGTCAACTTTTTGGTGTCCTGTATGCCAATCTAATGTGGATTAATCATTATATCGATGCAGGTTAATGATGCTGTTGCATCGGCTTTCTGATGATTTAGTTGGCTATTATAAATGAGATAAGTTATGACGTCAACGAAGGTAATAGACAAACTATTTATCAATTTTATTTCTTATATGGAATTGATTACGATAAATATTTTGAACTTTTTCTAAATTATCAATCTCATTAATACCTTTATCATATCTAATATTTTTGATCCTCGGAAAACGCAATGCATACCCACTATCATGTCGATCACTTTTTTGTATGGTATCGAAGGATACTTCCAGGACGATTTCGGGTCTTACTACAAGTCTACTACCCTCATCTTTTACTACTAGTGATTTTAACTTGTTAGTCATGAAATCAATTTCGCTATTCGAAAGACCTGAATAGGCTTTGCCTATAATCTTCAATGTACTAGATTGGTCATTTTTAATTTTTGACTCCAAAATATTATTATTATCCTCTAGTGCTGTGTTTGTGAAATCTTTTATAGCAAGTGTATAGTCAGAAAGCGTCCCTGCCCTTTTTCCATGGCCATATTCAGCCATAACCACTACAGCATCAACTGTATCCAACTCCTCCTTCAACTTTATCCAATATTTGCCTCGTTTTCCAGGATGGTAATTTGAATCGGGATCTTTTATCACAAGGCCTTCATGTCCTTCACTTTTACTTTTTTCAAAATTCAGATTTATTTCCTCGCCGGTATTTACACAGGTACTTTTTGCAATAATTATGTTTTTATCCTTTAGTAATAAACGAGTAAGCAGTCTTTTCCTTGTAGTAAGGTTATCTCTTATTACGGGCTTGTTATCATAAAACATGACATCATAAATGATATATTGAACAGGAATTTCCTCCAAGATGTCACTTGACATTTCTTTCTTTCTCAACCGCTTTTGTAGTTCTTGAAAGGGTAAAGGTTTATTATCCTTATATCCTAT
>DATELO010000012.1:0-5348 GCA_035276505.1 Candidatus Nitrosocosmicus sp. | reverse complement strand
TCATACATGCAAATGCAATTAAGGTATTGACATACTATAGATTGCAAGACTACACCGCAATTATCATATGAAGGTTTATGGTAGGTAAAAGCTAAATAATTATTTTTAAATTAAAATTTTAGCAAAATCAAAAAAAATAGTATTTAAATGATTGTTGGCTCACCCTGTCATACTTGTAGCAGATGTATCATTGTATTTCCATCCAATCCAATGCCTGTATTTGTTAATTCGGTTGTGTTTGCAACAGGAGCAGGTTCGGAAGTATTCATTGTAATATTATCTTGTGCCATAGCTGGCTTACCTACTCCAACTAATAAAACCGATGCAGCAAACGCACCCACGATTGCGAAAATTAGAATAATACTGTTCATTATGCAAAAATAATAATCAAGATTTATAACATAATACTAAAGGTATTGCCCATAAAATAAACTTAATCAAGCAAATTCAGCTCCAGTAGTTAATTAGCCATGGGCAAGTTAAGAAATTCATCAAAATAGTGCAGATGGTAAACTAACCTTTCTATGAATTTACGTCAATGATGATGCCTAGTTTTGTATATTATGTGGCAACAAGAATCAGGATTTAAGTCGATCTTTCATATTTATTCTAGGAATCGTAATTTTCTTTAAATATAACCTAAATAGTAATAAATTTGAAATGAAAAAAATTATTTTCTTTGGTTTTGCATTGATATCGATGCTGTTTATAGGATTTGGAGCATCGTTTGAAAATTTGAAAAATTTCGAAGCTTCAGCTCAAGCCAGCAGTGGTGGTAGTAATGAAGAAAATACAAGAGTATTGGAACAATTAGTAACAAATTTAACTCAAGCTCAGAACACTGTTTCAAATAATAATTCAGAATTGGCTACAACCCAATTAACCGCAATTATTGGAGAATTATCTGACATAATTGGAAAAATTACTACTGATAACGACGGTCAATATCTTGATACCCATACTCATTTCATTAACCACAAGGGGCATGCCCATACTGTAACCCATACTCATCCACACCATGCTGACCATCACAGTCACCACGAAAGCTGGACCGAAAAGCACCATATCTTCGATCCTAGTCACTGTAAACCAGGATTAATGTGCTAATTTTCCCAGTCAATAAAACCTTTTTTTTGTTTTGATAGATTTCAAATAGATATTTTGCATTTTCCAGTATTTTAGCAACAGGTTTAAACAGTATTTCATTTCTGCGATTATTTATTTTCATATGTGACCAAATTTCAGCGAAGTTGGTCAATAAATTTGAGCACTTGAATAATATAAATAACGATATGACAACCATTATAGGGATAAAAACAACTGAGGGAGTTGTGCTTGCATCGGATAAAAGAGCTAGTAAGGGCTTTTTTATTGGGTCAAAAATAGTACAAAAAATTTCTAAAATCGATGACACTCTTGCAATAGCAATAGCTGGCCAATTATCTGATGCAGAACATTTGATTAAAGTGGCAGCAGCTGAGAGAAAATTGATGGAACTGAGAAGAGGATTTCCCCTGAGTGTTAAAGAATCATCTAGATTGATTGCGAACCTAGCTTATTCAGGTCTTCGCAGTTACCAGCCATATTATGTAGAATTATTAGTGGCGGGAGTGGATTCCAGTGGACCGCAGGTAAATGTCGCAGATATGAGTGGAGCAATAACTAACGAGGATTACGCTGCATCAGGATCTGGTGCTCCAATAGCATATGGAGTACTTGAAAGCCTATATGACAAGAGCATTACAAATGATGAGGCAAAAGAGATTGCAAGAAAGGCAGTATCCGCATCAATGGAGCGTGATCCAGGTTCAGGAAACGGTATAGATATTCTAGTGATTCCAAAATTAATACCTGTTGCTGGACAGGCAATAGCATAGGAGAGAAATAGCCAAGTATGACAGAAGACAGTAATTCATCTGGCACCCAATATGGTTCAGGAAATAGTGGTAGATATCCATATTATTATGGGCAAGGAGGCAGACTAGTACTAGTTGATAGCGCTCTAGAGGCGGTCAATAGAGGTTCCACCACAATCGGCATAAAGACTCCAGAATTTGCGTTAATATCAAGCCACATCAAACCAACGTTACCACTTGTAGACCCAAATGAAAAGATATTCTTTATTGATAATCATATTGGAGCAACGGGTGCAGGCTATATAGCAGATATCGAGCAATTGATAGAAGAAATCAGATTACAATCACAAAAGCATAGATTGTCATATGAGAGTCCAATAGACGTAAAGTCAATAGCTAAGCATCTTAGCACATATCTGCATAATTATACAATTTATGCAGTGAGGCCGCAGGCTGCTTCTATAATAATAGCTGGTAAAGATGTGACTGGAATTCAATTATATCAGATCGATCCCAGTGGTACCTACCTGAAAGGAAATGGATTTGCAATAGGTTATGCATCTGATACTGCGATAGATGTGATTCAAAAAGAATACAGTAAGGATATCACAGTTGATAATGCTTTAGAACTTGCAAAGCAGGCAATTGAAAAGGCTATCGGTGAAAAACCCATAGTAGAATCAGGAATAGTTACAAAAGAAGGATTTTCCAAATTGAGTTAACAGTGTTACTTTATAAAGTAATCTAACCATAATTTTTGGATCGAAAACAACAAGCTAATAAAAAAGAATAGATTACTTTTCTTTTTTCACTCTATATTTTATATCGTCATTAAATACTTGATGATAGGTCTCTTTAATTTCAGGATTTTCTGCTAAATCTTTTTTAAATTCTTTTAGTATTTCACCAATAAGCTTATTTGAATAGGACATTGCTTCAATCTTTTCATTCTTAGTTTCAGCATCCGACTCTACTATAATATATTCTGATACGATGGTCACATTAATCCTGAATAAGTTACCATCAGAGTATCTATCTCGTACCATCCATTCAAGTCTGTATCCAGTATCCTTCCTGACAAGCCCTAACCATCTTAAATTTCCAAGCCACTTGCGTGATATACGATTTACAAGCTGTTCAACATTCATTTTAACAGGGATATACATTTGCAGTAATTGGTTGAATTTCCTTTGTTTTTTTGATTTCCTTGTTTCTTCTAATGCGTTATCCTCTTCACCAAATAGATTGACCGTTGAATTTTCAATCAAAGAGAGGATTGACGACGCAGTCATTTGATTTAGGCTATATCCTACTGGTGATTTCGCTATGAAATCAAGTTCCACCAGCCGGCGTAATGACCTCGCAAGACTTTGTTGATGAACACTCAACTTTCGTTCCAATGCTTTAAAAGAATATGTTGACCACGGTTGTTCAGTCAATAACCAGAGAATTTTCCTATCAAGACTATGAAGATCCTTGATGGATAAAATATAATCATCTTGAGTATTACTATCCTTAATTAATCGAGATTTAGGGATTTGAGAATCATCACTTGTAATTCCTGATATCATTCGATTAGTTTTGCTAAAGGTTTCATTGCGGATTGAGACCACATTCGATATCATTGGAATTGTATCTTCAATAGTAACAAAATGCCCGGGTGCAAGTAAGGTAAAGGATTGCATACTATAATTCAACCCTGGCCTCATAAATCGGAGTTATAGTACCTACCCAAGTCAACTCAGAAGACGTTCTATCGATCCTACCGATGCCCTTTTTGCGAAATACTTTCTCCAATTTCACATTATATAAGCGACAAATCCTTTTAAAAACTTTGGTTATGAATCTGAATTTGCAATAAATAGAATTTAGTCAAATCAGACATCTTGGCTATTTGCATAAAGTCCATACCCCATTTTTAGAAGATTAAAATTAAGAAATTGATCCGCATGATAACTGTGATGAATATGTCAACACAAAAACATACTATAACGATCGATTATTGGTATAGTAATAGGATTATAGATAGATATTTCAGGAGTTATGATAAAGTCGACAAGGGATAAACGTGCAATTAATTAAATCAACGTCGAAAGATACAAGATCCTTACTTATTAGTCCCATAGCGTAATTAAATCCCCGTGCCTATCTGAGTGTCTGATGCTTAAAAAGCCAGGATGCGGTAGGCACAGTTACTATGATGATACCAATACACCAAGCAAATGCAAGCCCTCCAGAATCTCCCACAGGAGTGCCCACAAGCCAAGAACGAATCGCCTCTATAACGTGAGTAAGTGGTTGATTTTCAGCAAACAATCGAAGAGCATAAGGCATTGTTTCGGTGGGAACGAAAGCACTACTAACAAAAGTTAGAGGAAAAATAACTATGAATCCTGTCCATTGGGCTGCTTCTATACTCTTTACTATTAATCCCATAACTGCAGATATCCATGATATAGCCAGTGAAAAGAGGGCTGCCAAGATAAAAATCAATATCCAATCGATAACACCTGCAGCTGGTTCAAATCCAACCAAAAAACTCACTCCGATTACGATCAATCCAGTCATCATGTTTCTAACAAGGTCAGCACCTACGTGGCCTATTAATAATGCCGATCTTGAAATCGGAAGTGACTTAAACCTGTTAACTATACCTCGTTGCAAATCTATTGCCAAATTCATTGTGGTATAATTAGCTCCAAAGGCAAGCATTTGAACAAATATACCTGCTACTAAAAAGTTGACATAGCTTATAGTTCCCGTATCTATAGCACCTCCAAAAACATATCTAAATAGTAGAAAAAACATAATTGGAAAAAGGGCTACTGAAAAAAGCTGATCCAAATTTCTTGTAATGTGCCTAATACTGCGTTTTGCTAATACCCAAGAGTCGCTAATCAGCCAGAACAGTCTTGAATGTGATTCTGGTTTGACATCATTATTTATGAAACGTGTCGTCAATGAATCATCACTCCATCTTCATTACCGTTACCATCCTCTGTGGTTATCATATGACCAGTTAAAGTTAGAAAAACATCATCGAGAGTTGGACTATGAAAGGAAATATTTTCGACCTCGATATTAGCTTCATCTAATTGACTAAGAACTTGTTTTAATTGATGTACTCCACCCTTAGTTGTAAAACTGAGTTTTTTGGATGCTTTCTCAGTACGCAGATTTTCCTCTTGAATCACTATAGTAGCACGTTCAAAATCCTCTTCCTTTACAACTGTTATTTCCAATCTTTCAGATCCTACTAGTAATTTTAGTTCTTCTGAAGTTCCTTCTGCAATAATCTTTCCTCCATTCATTACTATAATCTTATTTGCTAAATGATCAGCTTCATCCATATCCTGAGTCGTAAGAAGCACTGTTGTTCCATCAGACACAAGATGTTTAATTATATCCCACATTATCAACCGGCTTTGCGGATCAAGACCTGTTGTAGGCTCGTCCAGAAAGAGAATTGGAGGAGAAGCAATTAAGCTAACA
>DATELO010000011.1:0-2939 GCA_035276505.1 Candidatus Nitrosocosmicus sp. | reverse complement strand
TGGTTTGGTTAAAAGAGTTTTGAACGGTGATATTCAGGATACACCGCTACTTGACGTATCTGTAGCTAATGATATTGAACGTGGCTTATTGGGAATTGCGGTTGCTAAGCAAGCAGACGGTAAGATGTTTGTATTCTTGTCTTATACTGAATCAGGTAATGGTGAAGATGGTAGCGATGTAGACGACCAGGTTGATCCATCTGGAAATAGACTTTATCGTTACGAGTATGTAGACGGGCAATTAATCAATCCCCTCTTGCTGTTAGATCTAACGGCCACTCCTATTAATTTTAGAGGAGAACATAACGGAGGTAAAATTTTGATAGGTCCTGACAATAATGTTTACTTTATGGTTGGAGAGGTTGGTGGACATAGGACTCAGGCCCAAAATATAATGGATGGCCCAGGACCTAATGGTCTAGGAGGTGTTCTTAGAATCACTCAAGATGGTGGAATAGTAAATTCGGGCAATCCTATTTTCGGAGATGGTTTACCACTTAATATCTATTATGCAATGGGAATACGCAATAGCTTTGGAATGGATTTTGATCCTTTAACAGGAAATTTATGGGATACCGAAAATGGGCCCACCATTGCAGATGAAATTAATTTAATTACACCAGGGTTTAATGGAGGATGGTCTCAGGTTCAAGGCCATTTAAGTCAAGATTTACTAGATCGAGGAATATCCTCAGAAGCTGAACTTGTGTATTTTGGAAATGGTAAATATAGTGATCCTAAATTCGTTTGGGTGACTACAATTGGTCCTACTGCATTGAAGTTTCTAAATTCAGATAAGCTGGGTAAGGAATACGCAAATAATATGTTTACTGGAGATATTAACAATGGTTTATTGTATCGATTCACTTTAAATGAAGCACGTGATAATATTTTAATAAATGATACATATGCAGGAAATGTTGAAGCACTGGTAGATAACCAGGTGGATGAAACAACTGAAAATCAACCACTGATATTTGGTCAGGGTTTTGGAGGTATCACCGACCTTCAAGTCGGTCCAGACGGGTATTTGTATGTATTAAGTTATACAGGTTCAATTTATAGAATAGTACCGTTATCTGAAAGTGTCGCTACAACAAATCAACAAAGCTTATCGGAACATGATGAATCTCAAAGCAGTGATTCTGTTCCGGTTGTTATTTCTGGAATCAAAGGTAGCCAATCCTATTCGCCAGATCCAATAAGAATTGACTCGGGGCAAACTATAACATGGTACAATGGAGATACAGTATCTCACACGGTGACTTCAGGCCAAGATAACGATCCTGATGAAGGTACTTTGTTTGATTCTAACGCTATCATAGCTAATCAAAAGTATAGCCTTACGTTTGAGTCTCCGGGAGATTACAAATATTATTGTATCTATCATCCTTCGATGATTGGAGAGATAGTAGTTGAATGAGATACGCACATATTTTCAGATATATATGATGCTATTAGTGACAGAGATTATATGGCGTAATCCCCCACGTATCTTAAAGTAATAAACATAATTGTGAATTGTTTTATTCAATAATTTATCATATATATATAATTAAAAATTAACTGTTCTTGTGAGACTATCAATATCATTAATTTCGAATTCCATCTTGCTTATTATCACTTTTTATATGCTTTTTTCTTTCGTGACTGAATACGAAATTAAGGAAGTAGCTAGCACCATCATCAATAAATCTTCATCTACAACAACAACAAATCCATCTATATTGATCAATACTACAAAAGTATCTAATTGCATTCCAAATGAGATTGGCTATAGAAATATCGATTTGAATTCAACCTCTTCTGAATTACAACCAAATGGCATAAAATCGGATGACAATAGAGGGATCTGTAAAATCCTTAGTATCTCAGATTCGAATTCTTGTTCAGAATACAATGGAAATAAATTGAAAATACCATGTGAATTGGATAATACTGATGAAAACCAACTAAAATTGTCTAATTTTGGCGAAGATGGTCGTTTATTAGCGGACACCAAATTTAATCAACAATATTCATTTGATATAAGCGATCCTATTAATAATAACAATAAATTTAGAGTGACTATGGACTTTGAAAAACATACGCAGGGTGATAACAGTGATATTAATTCGCCACGATTGGAGATTGTAAGAGAGGATTTGAAAGGAAATCCCAACATGTCTGCTGCAAAAAATCAGGAAATAGTTTGGCAGGGAAATATATATGAATATTTTGAAGAGCCCAAAGACGAATTTGATAATGAGACATATATAGCTCTTCAATTCAATACTGGACGTCATGGAAGTAACGAGGACGACGAAGAAAGGGGCTTTGGAGTGTTATTTGACGTTTCTGGTAGTAGTAATCCAAATCTCTTGGAATACAGAGATAATGGAAAATACATAAAATATGATTACAACACTACAAAGGAGTTTGCCCTCGATGGTTTTATCTTCCATCAATTAGATCATAATGGTAATCCCAAATTCATAAACAATTTAACAAACAGAGAAGATGTAGAATTAAAAGTAAGAACATTCTTAACTGACAAAAATACACGAATGATTGAAACATTTGTTGATAATGGTTCAGGTACGGATGTTCCATATTGGTCATTAACTAATCTTACAAAATTAAAAGATCAAGAAGAGATTGATGATGAAAAGGGTTTCATGGAAACAGTAAATCAAGGGTCTGGATACATTATAGCGCGTACTGACAATATAGATACCAGGCCTTCGTCGTTTAAATCGTTCGCTTTTAATTTGTGAATATTTTGGAACTATCCTTGTATTGATTCAATTTATTACAAATTCAGCAGCCAAATATATTCAAATTACTCTTATTTGATACTTTATTTCTGATATTCAAAATCAAGTATCCATGAAATTGTATTACTCATATTGATCTAAAATAGAAACCTTATTCTTGGACAATTCATGGATAAAAAACCA
>DATELO010000010.1:0-3530 GCA_035276505.1 Candidatus Nitrosocosmicus sp. | reverse complement strand
TTTATCAAAACAGTTTTAATGTCTGCATATGATGTTTCTGAACTCGAAATACTTGATAACTTAAATGTGGGTGTCAAACCTGATGAGGTTATGCATAAGCCCTTTTCATTAATAAAATTAATCAATACAGTCAATACTCTTTTGAAGTAAGACTAAATTGTATCCATACCCTTTCAGTTTGGGAAAATAATTTATCCTTTTCTCTAACACTCGTCTTATCGTCTAGATCTTGCTAATACTGTTATTCGATCTTGGCTTGCCTATAATTTCTACATTTCCAACCTTACAATATATGACGCCCTCTTCGTACTACAAACAACTCTAAAACAATCCTAACAAAGATAATTCAAGTAGATTTTTAGGAATAAAATCATATTAATTTATTAGGACTTATTTTGAAATAACTATTAGACACGAAACAATGGGGATATTGCACCTTTTTTTGTTTCTCACGCTAGTTATAAGACGAGGCCTTCATCAACTATCAACCTAAATTGAATAATGTCTCAGCGATCTATTGACTGAAATTTCAACGCATCGAGAAAATTACCAAGTATACTATTATTCACGTACTAATTTTTATTAGATCAAATTTACACACTATCCAATGAATAATCCGAATGTGAATGGGACATCAAATAAATCTGCTAGTCAGGTGGCTATTTTCTTATATCGCGCACCTAAAGAAAATCGCGATGCATTGGTAAAAGTAAACAGACATTCACATGATTTTTTTATGAAACACGGCGTACTAAAATTTGAAGTGTACAATCTCAATTCCAGAGAAGACATGATGGAATTCGTAAATTTGGCAAAAATCATGTCTGCATCTGACAATGAGGATGTTTGGATGGAAATACAATCCTATCGTGACGCCAATCATGTTCAGGAATTTATGAAGGCAATGGAGGGTGATAAAAGTGGAGATGAAATGTACAATGAGTTCATGAAACTTATTACTCCTGGTTCAAGAGTTACTTTTGGAGATTTTAGTAAACTGGAACAGATTTCCTAGATGTTCGCATATCCTCAAATTTATCGGATCTATAACACACGCTTGTTGCATGTTAGACCTCTTCTGTTGGAAATACTATTGGATGACGGACCTAGGTTAATTCAGAATCTAAATTCAATTCAATTAAGATTAGAATTACATGATCCAATCCCTATTTTATTTGGTCAATGCAGTTAATTGTTTATTATAACAATTCTAGATGAATAAGTACTATGACATTTTAATAGATTAAAGTATAGTATTTCATAAATATTGACTTGATATAACTTTCTCAGAGGCAGAGCATAAAAAAGATCGAAATGATCGAAGGACATTCTAAAGAATATGAATAGGGTCAACGAACAAGCATAGCTTTGACTTCCTCTTAGTTCTTGCCCCTAGGATAATGTCCTCAATTCCTATATGGGATTGAAGATGCATTCCAGTTTACATAAATTGATTATCTTATTTCACAACTTTTCATGGATCAATTTTTGTATTTACGCCTCACTAGGTTGTTCTACAAACTTTGTTTAATCAAGATTATTTTTTATGATCTAATTTGTCACATACTCTAAAATTCTACTTTAAATAAGCCCATCTGATCGCAAGGTTAATCACCTTAGGTCAATAAGTAGAATCTTAATTTGTCACACTTTTCCTGTAGCATTAAATACTGTAAAAATAATCTAGGAAAATATTATATAGTTGCTCTCTGATACTAATTTGAATGAAATGAATCACCATTATAATGATGCAGTTCATTATATTTCCGAAAAAAGGTTAGCCTCAAAATCAAATAGGAAGATAGTAAACATGATGATTTGTTTCATGAATGGCTGCTTAGCTAAACCTATTGCAAGATGTGTTCTTTGCTCAAAGTATTCTTGCTATAGTCATTTACAATTGTGTCTACAGCTTCATTCCAACGAGATTGAAATTATTAACCGATTAAAGTCATCTTAAATATTGTAACACATTGGAATTATCGGAAATAAGGTTATTGAAAAAGTAGCACCGAATTATTAAATCACAGAAATAGATTTGGCATTTATCGAGCCCAGCGATTTATGCCTGAGTCCTTTCAAATTGGTGACTCGACTCTAAATGAGTGTGGACATTACTATACCAATTGTATATAAAATTTGTATTTCGAAAGTCTTAATCAAGACAAATAATAGTTATTCATAAAAGACCGATATAGTCAAAATTATTAGTAAATTGATATAATATATCAATACTCTTATGTGAACAAGTATTTATTTAGATAAACCTGAAATTGAAAATCATTATTTGTCAATTCGTGATTCTAATGCTTTATAATTGCCATTATTATGGGTATATAAACTATGTTAACTCTAATGGTCTAATATAGGTAAAATATGTTGTTTAATAATTCCCCTCCAATTATGCCGGATAGACTAGTAAACAATAGGATTTGGACCCGTTCAAGAGATATTGATAGTTTACACTCTCGTTTGAGTAGATCCAGAAATAAAACTTCAACTAATAGTGACTCAATTTCTCCAAATTCTAATGCTAATATTGCACAAGCTGGATATATTCGACTCACTAATGAATTAAAACAAACTCGAATTTTACTTGCAGAATCAGAAAAAGAACTACAGTCATTATTTAAGATATACTTGGATTCATTGGGTGCAGATTCTGAGACAGTTGATGACGGAAATAAAGCATTGAATACCTATCTTCACAACAAGGAAGACGGGAGGAATTATGATGCGATTGTTTTGGATACACATTTAAATAACATTTCGGGTTTGGATGTTGCAAAGAAAATACACGAGCGGGATCACTCCCAAAAAATAATTCTAATAACAACTAGACTAAAGAGACAATTACCTAAAGATACATTAAAAGCCACAGCAATTGAGGAAAAGGACATTCTGGTTATGCCGTTTAAACTATCCAATTTGGCTCAAACTTTAATCCATTGAATTCGAACTATTATCGTAGTGTTCAAACATCTGCAGACATGATCCTTTACTTTCATTAAGTCATTTTGAACAAATCCTTACTATATCTTTATTATAGAATTCTCAATTAATAGTTGTATAAATACACAAAACGGATGAAGAACACCATTCCATAAAATATTGTCATATCTAAAAAGTAAACAATTACAAAATGATTTTCTAGTATCTATCTAGAAGGAATTCTTATGTATGACATCTTAACATTTCTTTTAACTTAGATGATTATTTTGTGTTTGTGAGTAAAAAATATCAGATTTTTGCAAAGTTGATCTCGACTTTTTTCATATTAACAATGGGTTTTTTATCATCCATTTCTACACCGTCGTTATATGCACAGAGCATAAGCTTACCAGACATCCCATTGTTGGATTATGATACTAAAAGTAACAACAATTTAAAAGATTTATACGACATGATCCCAAATCTGAACAAAAAAGATCCGTCTGAACAAAGTTCAGATATCGACGTTGGTTCCAAAGACTCTCTTGAAGAAGCTACTGAGTCACCAGATTCTAAAGATGAAAATTATATAAAAGGTA
>DATELO010000009.1:0-4243 GCA_035276505.1 Candidatus Nitrosocosmicus sp. | reverse complement strand
TAAGCCTCTACTAAGTTATCATGTTCAAGGCGGGAAAGAGAACAAAGGATTAGCTGATCTAGGGTTGGTAGAAGTAGATAAAGGTGATAGAGGGAAAACTGTTATAAATATTACTACTTTAGGTAAACTCATGGTTACTTCTAACCTTGTAAACCAATGACTCAAATTCTTTATTTATTAAATCAGACTATTTAGTGATATGCAATTTTTTATTGACTATTTTTGTGATTGGCTATAATCCTTAGTCGGTTAGATTCTTGTTTTATATGTTAAAACATATCCTTCATGGAATCAGGTGAAAGTAACCGTAAATTTCTTTGGGTCGGAGATGTTGATGATTTGTATGATCTGCAATAACCCAGATCTGCAGACAATTTTGTTTACTACTTGTGTAGTGTAACCAATTTCTAATGATCTATGAAAAGAAGAGGGACAATATAGATATTTAGTTTGGGATTAGATTTATCTAAAAAGAGACATTATCAATCAGCTTGTAGAATTTTTGAGCAAGAACTATGGCCGTTTTAATAAATGATCTCAGCCAATATCTATTACCAAGTCTACAAATTCAACAAACTCCAACAGATAATATTATCCTAATATTTTGCTGGCCAAGCTGAAATTTATACTGTTCCACACAATTTAAATTTTTATGATACTAGATACATACACCGACTGGACAAATTATTATTGTATTTTCAATATTCTATTGAATACAGTAAATCATATTCTATATTTATAAAGTTCTTTGAGAATTAAATAACTAATTGAACATATTGACTGTAGATAACAATGTCGATTTACTCGAGGCCCTGTCTGATTATTGCTGTTTAGAGAGTATAGAATGTGATGTAGCTAGCAATGGGCTTCAAGGATTGTTCAAGATGCAGGAAAAAGAATATGACTTGATCCTTCTGGATATTGCCATGCCCGAATATTCAGGAGTAGATATATTACATCAATTAAAAAAACAGGGAGTACGAAACAAGAACATTGTGGTAATTACAGCAACTGATCTTAAGATAAAAGATTTTGATGACTATTATGAAGTAGGCGTGAAGGAGGTTCTATCTAAACCAACAGAACTTTGGATGATAGACAAAGTAATGACAAAATATAGAGGTCGTCTTAAAAAGGCCTATCCTCTTGATATAAAAAAAGTTTGAATTCAAATCCCGCCAACCATCTTAACACTCTCAGTAGTTAGACGTTTTTACTCTATTAAGACATCTCTTCATATGTGGATTCAAACGCAGCTCTAAATATCTTGTATGTTCTCATGTTTAAGAATGGTTATGGCTGCGCCGCCCTCAAGGCGGCGCCTGACTTCATAGGCCTTACCTTTATAACAAGATTGATAAACAAATTGTCGTCCTAATAAAAGGAGCCTTACCTATGCATTAAACACTTGAACATCAAGCCGGCGTGATCATTGATTGAGGAGTTGCATGCTTATAGGGTACTAGAGTACTAATTGGAATATTAAAGAATCAATAATAATTGAGATTATCTATCCGAACTATTGACTGACTACATATCCTTGATTCAATAAAAGAGGTTTGTAAAGCTGTTTAGTATGGATGGAATCAGAGACAATCGCATTTGTTGCGACTGTATGCAATATCCTTTATTTATCCTTGATTAAGAAAATTTCCAATACGAATAACTAGATGATATAGCAGAGGTACGGTCTTGTCGCTGATCAGCAAATTTAATCTTACCTTAATACTACTAGCTGATAGAGGCATGGACCGTTACTTAGTTTTATCGGTAGATGCAAGATATGTACTTGGATACGTGCCTTATTGTCAAAATATCTCTGATTAAGCAACCTTCCATTATCTTGTATCTTTAATCAACAAATTCCTACCCAGTATTTAGTTGTAGCAATCTAATGAAAGAAATACTCACATGATCATATCTCTTACAGGATAATGTCCAACTGACTGATATCTACTTAGACTTTAAGATACAAATCTAGGCAGATCAAATGTATGCATAAGAATAGAGGCTATTGCAACGTACTCATCTTCCTAATTCGCCTCTATTCTATTTATTTTGGTTTGACCTTTGAATTACCAACATTTTGGGATAGTCACGCCGCCCCTTCAAGGGCGACCGCGTAAGATATTGAGGATAACCAAAATGATCAATACTTTGATTATCCCTTAATGTGAAAGGTAGCTATGATAAAAATGGGAGATAAACTAGTCTATAACACTCCTGAAGAAATTCTTGATCCATCACATACAGCGTTAGTGTTATGGGACGTTTTGCAAGCATTTACAAAAATGATTTTTAATTATGATGAATTTATTACAAATCTTAAAGATCTCGTTCAGGTTACACGAGGGTCAAAAGTTCCAATATTCTTTACTTCACTCCAAAGGCTGCCAACTCGTTTCGAATCCTCAGCAATTCTGTATACTCTGTCAAAACTAGGATTTGACAAACTATTTGAAGGATTATCTCCCGAGGATATGGATTTTATAATAAGTCCCGGTCAAGATGAAGTGGTAATTAACAAACATACCGCAAGCATTTTCATAGATACTGGTTTTGAGCGTATGCTTAGAAATGCAAGGATTGGAACTGTTGTTTTCACAGGAATTGCTACAGAGTTTGGAGTAGAATCTAGTGTTAGAGATGCATTTAACCGTGGATTCTATCCAGTGGTAGCTTCAGATTGCGTTTCATCACCGAATAAAGAAGGACATGAAAGATCTCTTGAAAATATGAAAACCTATACAATGATGTTAAGTTCGATAGAAATTCAAAAGATTTGGAAAAATAACTAGGCCAACGATTTGAGGTTATAAAAATATGCTGTCGCCAAAACCATTTGCAAGTAATGAGAAATTTATGTCGATGTCATTGTGTTACTAACGCAAACTAATGTCTCAGATTATTATCTGGCGGTCTACCTAATTTTACAAGTTTTTGTGTAAATCTTCCAGTTCAGTATGGATAGAGTTAAATTGTTTTTTAATTTCTTGCTTTAATTTGAATAACTTCAGCTCTATGTACAGGTCTTCTTTCTTATTCTGTAATAGTAACTTGTCTTTTTCATTTAAAGGCAGGACAGATGATTTTTCATACAAAGACAATCTATCTACATATATTCGATAAATCTGATCAGCACTTTTGTCCTTTCCACTTATTGTGGCATTTACTTCATTGTCCAGATTCAATAGGGTATTGACAAATGTGTGACTAGACGTTAAGAATGCGGATTCAGACATTCACTAGTAGAATGTACTATAACATTTATAATCTTTTTTTTAGGTCATCAACGTGCAACCCTATTTACACTAGAAAACTTTGTAAACCGCCTCCTCCTCCACCATACAGCAACAACCAGAAACAGAATCAGAGAATCAATCTTCTTTGTCTATTAATCGACCTAATGAATCAGGTAAAATTCAATGTATTACCACTCCTTGTGAATTTCCATCTCCTCAACCAATGCCCCTATTTCCGACAACAATAATACCCTACCACCATCAACACCTACAAACAATACTCGATCGCCAAAGAGTCCCCAAACTGATCCCAGACCATGTATTTCGTCATGCCCTCCTGGAGTGATTTGTATTCAAATGTGTAAACCAGTTGGACAACTAGAGGATTCAATTACTGAATCGGATTCTCCTTCAGAAGAACAAGAAGGGCAGCACAATCAGTCTACGCTTATACTAGATGAATCTTAAGAAAACACTGGTTCAACTAATGAAAGGCAAGATTCCACTAATACCAATAATGAAGATAATAATCAATATTTAAGTGGAGAGAAAACAGAATTATCTGAATAGACGGACTAAGAGAAATTGTAACGATTCAAAACGATTAACGCCGCCGCCCCTGAGAGGGCGGCTGGTGACCATGAACACGCTCATACGATTTCTTTCACCAAAAACTTTTTTATCAAGCAGGCTTGAAAAAAGCCATGATAACAATTAACAAATTTATTTCAATTGTTGCTATAACATCTTTAGCTTTAGCGATGATCTCAAGTATTCCTATCGTAAACGCACTTCCAAAGATGGATCCGGGTGATCCAGGTATTTGCATCGATACTGGGAAAAAACAAGGTCCTAATGGCGCCGCAGTAGTCAATTGTTGCTGGCATGAATCAGTTCCACCGGGAACAGGAGGCGTCGGCGAGAATCTCGACAAGGAAGAATACTGCATGGAGTGTGAAGATGGCGGCACAAGAGGCTATATCAATTGCACTGACCCCGAG
>DATELO010000008.1:0-6701 GCA_035276505.1 Candidatus Nitrosocosmicus sp. | reverse complement strand
GGAGGCTCTAGGAAACCTGAGGATCTATTGCAAGAAAATGGAATCGACATTACAAAGGAGAGATTTTGGCAAAAAGGGTTTGACTTTGTGAACGAACATATTCAAAACCTACGAAATACGGAATAGAAATCCATATTTCTTAATAGTGAGATGATGTAATTATTTCAAATGTAATTATGCCTCGATTACCTGAGGTAAGCCGCATGAGAATACATATGAATGGAATAATATTAAGCCATAGTTTCCAAATATAGGAAGCAGGTATCAAAATGGACTACCAGAGCAAAAGTATTCCCAAGGAAGCAAAGATTTCTATTCATATTTAATGAGCTCCGTTTTCGCTATTTGGACCTGAATATTTCAAACTAAGTTTCTGAAAAAGAACCGCAGAGACGACTAAAACAGATGTAACAATGATTGATCCCAGAAGCTGATTGATAGGGATCTTAAAAATAAGTCCAATGATAATGGGTACGGCTATAATAAGAAACAGGATATAAATCCACCTCTTAATAGAGGAAATATCATAAAAAGTAATCATTTCTTTTAGACCGTTTTTGATACGTACAAAATACTTTTAAAAATTTACTTAGTCGATCAGTTCTACTATCCCCTGTGTAAGCATTATTCGACGCAATTCCTTTGCTAAGTCAGTCACAGTTATAATTCCTACAACTTTTCCATTGGAAATGACAGGTAGTCGCCTAATTCTATTGTTTATCATTCGCTGAACAGCCACATCAACCGGGGTATCAGGTGCAGCATAAGTCTGAATTTTAGACATCAATTCGGTTATCATAACATCAGAGGATTTTTTGTTATCTGCACATACACGCTTTACAAAATCTCTCTCAGTTATGATGCCTAGTAATTGATCATTGTCTTGGACAATTAGTGAACTTATCCTTTTTTCCTTCATTAATAAAGCGGCATCTAAAGCGGTTTTTGTAGAATCGATACTTACAACCTGATTAGACATAATTTCGCTGACCACTTCTTGCATAACAACTTCTATTTCATTAGATAAAAAAAGATTTCCTTTTGCGAGAAGTACCCAGTATCTAATAGAATCCCACCTTATATGGATGGTTACTCGCAAGACGTTAACTGTACCCCTATTTAGTGATCATGATCACAAAAAGGTTTAAAAATAATTGCTGAGCAAATTCTACATATATGGAAAATAGGAACTTTTTTACTAAAATCATAAGCATAATTCGCCTTATTAAAGCATCTCGAAAAAATAAAGTGACAGCGTAAAGTTTCGAGCCATATCGCTAATCTTTATAATCCCGTGTTATAATAGGGACATAATTTTTAGAAGAGGAAAGTTAAACTAAATTTATCGTTTTAATTGATAATAATACTATACAAGTGTCGACTAGAGTGTAAAAAAAAGAGGTTATATTACTTGCCACGGTCTAGTAGCAAACGTAACTCCTAGTCCAGCAGCGATGATAATGCTCTGGTAAATTATGTTGTTCCATGGTATTGGCTTTAGTATTGGTTCACCGACTACTTGGATTGTTTGGCCCGGGCCAAGTCCTGGTCCCACTGTTGCTAGGTTCAACTGAGTGTGAACGTGATATATCCCAGGTTCAAGTGCCTTTGCTTCTATCCTGTAAGGAATGGTTTCTTGTGGTTGAATTTCAATTATGTTGCCTGGTGGATCTCGGCTAACGAATTCCCATCTGTTACCAGCATTAGTAGACTCACTGAACAATGATATCCAACCTCTCATTGGTCTGTTTACAAGACTTTGAAGCTCTCCTGTAACTACCAATGTATCACCTGTGTTTAGTGATTGTGCAGAGAATGCTTCATTATTGATCCTTACGAACCTACTTTGAAGCTGTGCCTGAACACCGTGTCCATCAGCCAATGGAAGTAATGCAATAATACTAGCTAATATGGATGCTCCTGCTATAAAAGTTACAATTAGAAACACCATAGCGGTTTTGTTGCCGCTCTTCTTATTCATCTAGGGATTCCACTATCTACATAGATAAAAAGTTTGCTATTTTATTTGAGTAATTTCACATATGGAAGCATTTATGAACACTGTTGGGTTTCAAGTTGTCCTTTTTGATTGTGTGTGACAGTAACTATTACTATAAAATTATTCATTTTTAATTTTGTTACTTTGTGTGGGTAGCCATTCCATATTTGAATAATAAATAATTTCAAAGGATCTATAAAAGTAAAAAAGATAGAAATGGACGTCTGGAATATCGGAAACTACATTGCGATCAAACTATGAAATGAGATCATATTTAGCTTAATATTCTTACATTCATCTTTAAATTGAACTGAAAATAGTTCAAAATATTCTGAATCTTATTTGAATTTTCTTATTATGTATAAGTATTAATATAATGATTTACAGTGAATAACTTATTGAAGCAGGCAGAAAATTTCCCTAACAATAACAATGAGGAAAATGTAAACTGTGATTTTTGCGGAAATATGTTGGAGGCTTGCATGTGCGTATGCCCATATTGTGGTAGCGGAGATAAATGTGAATGCTGTCTCCATGATGCTATGACAGGAGGATAGAGTTTACTTATACACGTATGCTTTGGTTGAAACTATAATAAGACCGGTTGACGATATTATAGTAATTAATGTTAATTTCTAGAGAGTCCATTTCTTGGGTTATTGGTGGGCCTCAAGGAAGTGGAGTTGATTCCGCATCTCACATTTTCCTTAAATCTATTGCCATGTCTGGAATGAATGTATTTGGAAGACGAGAATATCACTCAAATATTAAGGGTGAGCATAGTTACTTTTCAGTAAGATTTTCGGAGCAAATTGTAAGATCTCATGTTGATGAGGTGGACATCTTAGCTACATTTGATGCCGAGACGATTGTGAGGCATTCACCATTCATAGTAGATGGAGGTATTCTTATTTATGACCCAGATGTTATTGCTAAAAAGATCGAAGAAATACACACATTAGACAAGTCTTCTGAGTCTCGGTTGAGAAAAATTTTAAACGAGAAAAAAAAGGATTATGATTTTCGGGGATTACTAGATGAATTAAGGGAACGTAATGTAATCTTAATAGAATTGCCTTATTTACAGCTTATAAAAGAGTTTTCAGAACAACTAAAAGATAATTCTCTAAGTAAACTGGCTAGAATTACCAACGTAATGTCATTAGCTGCTTCGTTAGCTGTTTTGAAATTTGATACGACATTGATGAGACAGGCAATAAATGAAACCTTTGTTAACAAGCCCAAAATTTCCGAAATTAATATTGATGCTGCAGTCTTTACGTATGAGTATATTAATAAAAACATTAAAAATATACCGGAAAGCTATTCAAATTTCTTAAAGAGAGGAAATGGAAATAGGGAACATCTCATAATAGCACAAGGAAATCAAACTTCACCTCTAGGTAAAATAGTTGCAGGCTGCAGATTCCAGACCTATTATCCTATTACACCTGCTACCGATGATAGCGAATATCTCGAATCGAATCAAATCCTGAAACAAAAGGATGATAAAAATGGATCTGTTGTGGTAATTCAAACCGAAGATGAAATCTCTGCAATTACTATGGCAATTGGAGCAGCATTAACTGGAGTTAGAGCATGTACAACGACTTCAGGACCGGGATTTTCTCTTATGGCAGAAGCTCTCGGTTGGGCTGGAATCAACGAGGTCCCATTGATAGTAAGTTTGTACCAGCGCGCAGGTCCCTCTACTGGTCTACCTACGAGGCAAGAGCAAGGAGATTTATTATTTGCAATACATGCAGGTCATGGGGAATTTCCCAAGATTGTTTATGCATCTGGTGATATTGAAGAAAGCTTTTATGACACCATAAGAGTTTTCAATTACGCAGAAATCTTTCAAACTCCCGTGATACACTTGCTAGACAAATATATAGCAAATAGTATCGTTACCTGCTCACCTTTTGCTTACAAAACGATAAAAATTCAAAGAGGAAAACTCGCTGACAAAAGCGAAGATCAAAAAAAAGACAAAAGCGAAACTTTCAAGAGATTCAAGTTGACCAACGACCCGATGTCTGCTCGTGCTCCATTGGGAATGGAAGGGAAGATATTTTGGAACACAGGAGATGAACATGATGAATTGGGGCATATAACAGAAGATCCAGTTACAAGAATATTGATGATGGAGAAACGTCTATCAAAATTAGAATATATTCATAAAGTCATACCGGTAGATGAACAGATTGCCATTGAATTTGAAAATGATACAAAGTCAAATACAAAAAAACTCGTGGTGATAATGAGCTGGGGCTCCACCAAAGGCGCTATTTTAGATTCATTGGAAAGATTAACATCAGATAGACAAGATATTCAATTTCTATTCATTCAACTAAAATTGCTAAATCCATTTCCAGGTAAACGATTGCAAGAAATTATAGAGAATAAGATAAATCAGGTTAAAAAAAATTCCAAAACATTTTCAGAAAAAGATATAGTGCATGTAATTGTTGAAATGAATTTCTTGTCACAGTTAGACATGTTGATTAGACAGAGTACGGCAATAAAAAGTGAGTTCAAAATATTAAAGTATAATGGCAGGCCGATGAGTCATACTGAAATTTACGATTCATTGATTAGCATATTAAACAACAATTCTCAAGAGAGAGTGATATTATCTAATGGAGTTTAAGATAGCAGACTATAAAACGAATGTGCACAACGATTGGTGTGCAGGTTGTGGTGATTTTGGGATACTTAATTCTATACAAATGGCACTCTTTGAATTGGAAATATTACCTCACGAAGCGGTTATATTTTCGGGAATAGGTTGCTCGGGAAAAACTCCTCATTTTATAAATACATTCGGGATACATACACTCCATGGAAGAGTACTTCCTTTTGCCCAAGGCGCCAAACTATCCAATCCAAAATTAAAAATTGTGGCTGTGGGTGGGGATGGTGACGGTTTGGGAATAGGGTCGGGTCATTTTGTAAATGCTGGGAGGAGAAACATAGATCTAACGTATATCATTTATAATAACGGAGTTTACGGTTTGACTAAGGGACAAGCCTCTCCTACTTTGAAATTAGGAATGAAAACAAAATCATTGCCTCAACCCAACGTGAATGAAAGCGTTAATCCAATCGCACTTGCGTGCATTAGCGGGTTTACATATATAGCCAGGGGTTATTCTTATGATGTCAGATTTCTTAAAGAAGTGATCAAGAAAGGTATTATGCACAAGGGCTTGTCCTTTATCGACGTACTGCAGCCCTGTCCAACATATAACGATATTAATACTAAAGAATGGTACCAAAGTTTTACTACCGAGGAGAATAACCCCAAGATAAGGATTCCCAAAATTTATAAGCTAGAGGACGAAGGCTTCAATGGTAATGTAATCGACCCGGACGAAGCATCGACCAAAACTATGAATGCTATCGAGAAATCAAAGGAATGGGAGAATAGAATTCCCGTGGGGGTTTTTTATGAAAACAATTTGGTACCTACGTTTGAAGAAAGATTACAAACGAGAATAGAGAATTACGATAAGTATCCTCCTGCAGCTCAAACGATCATGGACATAGAAGGGTATCCTAATATTGATGTCGACAGCTTAGTTGATAAACTTAAAGCAAAAAAAGTTAACTTCTAAAGCTGATAAATTATTTCTTTTATTATTTAAATGTGGATAGCTATTTAGTTGAAGGTAAAAAGGCAATTTGTAAATCAGGGACAGAAAAATTTTAATCTGCATCTAAATAAAGCTCACCTCATCTAATGATAAAGTGTTCCTTTAAATGGATCTGTCAAATCATATTCAGATAAAAATAATTGAGCACAAATCTGAAAATAAAAACTTGAGAATAATTCTAGTGAATCAGTAAAAAAAAGGGGGTTTAGTCCCACTTACTCCAGGCTGCCATCCATCTGTAAGTCCAAGTATTGAGTTTAGCACCCAATGCCGCTATAGGAACACAAAGCACAGCTCCCGCACCCGCTCCTAACGCAACAGGACTGTTATAGAACTTTCCTACCTGTGGTTCAATTGGAGTCATGTATGGTGGTAACGTGGGTCTAGGATATTTGAAAGCCATTTCTAATGGGTCGGCAACAAGCAATAAGTTAATCATATTAAATAGTGGGAGTGACATTCCTACCAATACACCACCAATTAATATTGCCGCGTGTTTGTTTCTTCTTGTTGCCCAGTACGCCAAATCCAGTAACATAGCAGACGGTATCCAAACAGGAACCACGACAAAATCGTACGGGTATCCCAATGCAAACCATGCTCCTTTGGCAACCCATGTATAAATCGTCATAATAGTTGCATAATACGTAGCCGTACCAGGGACACCTGTAAACAACATATAGTATATAGCTCCTACCACAAGCATTGTGGATTGAGAAATCGAGAATACGACGAATGATGTCCATGCCCAGTCAGTATAGAAGATATAATCTCCTGCGTTGATTGTAAGCAACGTACTATTTACTGCAACAACAACTATGAACAAATAGTGAGTTGTACGTCTTAACCAGACCATTATTATGCTGTTCTTACAGGTAGTATATAAGATTTTGTGTATATTTTTTTAAAATTCTATAATTACTGGACAAACAACTTAATTCTGATATGCCTAAAACATTAAAAACGTCTATATATTTTTGACCTTAAAAAGATAAAATTGAGGATATTACATCCTTACTGGTTTTTCACCAGCTATTTTTAGC
>DATELO010000007.1:0-2708 GCA_035276505.1 Candidatus Nitrosocosmicus sp. | reverse complement strand
ATCACCTTTTATAAGAGGTACGCTTTCAAGAGCATCAGCAAGATATCGTTCATCAATTGGTGGAATAGCTTCTAATGGTGCAACAATCACTTTTTCTGCAGGAACTGCCTTTATCTTTCTAACGATTACTGTATCTCCAATGGCTATACCGGCATTGTTTCTGACAAGACCATCAACTCGGATGATACCTTTACCTTCATCTGAAGGATATAGAGGTAAACACTTTGCAACAGTTCTGCGTTTACCTTTCATTTCCACGACATCACCTGTAGATGCGCTCAAAGCATCCATAGAATCATAATCAATTCTAGCAACACCACGGCCTACATCTCGGGTATATGCTTCAAGCACCTTTAGTGATATGGTGTTTTGGCTCATAATTACAATACTATAACGTCATGACTCCTTATAACTTTATTATCCATTTAGCGGATACCCGCACAAGTTATTCCTCAAATTGAAGATATTTCAGATAAATGTGTTTAATTTCGTTAATACAGCATACACAAACTTTGGGTTTATAGTATTCAAGAATAAATTTAATAGCGGGAGTCTTAGATCGGTATATAGATTTAATTGGGAAAAAGGACATTAGTACGAAGAAGAGGCAGAGGAGGCAAACAATTCAGAGCAATCATCACTGGAAAAATAGCTCCTACTAAGTATCCTAATTTTGAAATTAGCGAACTTCATAGTGGCATCGTAATGGATCTAATACACGAAAGGGGAAGAGATGCACCAGTTGCTAAAATTAAATTTGATGATAATAATTATTCGTATGTTCCGGCTACAGAAGGTACATCTGTAGGAAGTAAGATCGAGATGGGAAACGGAGCTAAGCCGGTACTTAAAAATATTCTTGACCTTGGTTCAATTCCTGATGGAACTATAGTCTGTAATATAGAAAGACACTATGGTGATGGTGGAAAGATGATTAAAGCTGCCGGATCATCAGCAATAGTATTTTCACACTCAATTGATAGTGTAAAAATAAAGTTTCCGTCTGGCATGATATTAGATATGAATCCCAGATGTCGTGCAATGATTGGAATTATTGCTGGTGGGGGCAAGGGAGAAAAACCATTCCTTAAAGCAGGAAATAAAGCCAAATACATGCAGTCAAGAGGAAGATTATATCCAGTGGTAAGAGGAATTGCCCAAGCTGCAGTATATCATCCACACGGAGGAGGAAGACACCAACACATTGGTCACCCATCATCTGTTGGAAGAAATACCCCACCTGGTGCTAAAGTGGGTAACATTTCACCTAGAAAGACAGGAAGAGCAAGAATAAAAAAGAGACAATAATAGCAAATGCATGATCTGTCGCGTATAATTGACGGGATGGAGAGTGCATTAAATGCCAACAATTTTTTACGGCTGACAGCTCTAGAAGATTTGCACAAGAATGAGAGTGGCGATCCATTCAAAATACTGATAGGTACAATTCTTTCTTCCAGAACAAGAGATGAAAATACCACAAAGGCGTTAATAAGATTATTTAAGAGGTATAAGGGAGCCAAAGATATTTCAAAAGCTAATCCAGAAGATATCAAAAAGGAAATATCATCAGTAGGTTTTTACAATGTCAAGGCAATTAGAATAAAAGAAGTCGCAAAAATCATTGAGGATAAATTTCAAGGGCGAGTACCAGATAACGAAGAAGAATTGTTAAAGCTGCCCGGAGTTGGAAGAAAAACTGCTAATTGTGTACTGGTATATGCTTTTCAAAAATCAGCAATACCTGTAGATACCCATGTTCACAGGATTTCTAATAGATTGGGACTTGTTAATAATACAAAAACACCTCAAGAAACAGAGAAAGAATTAAGAAAATATGCAGACAAAAAGCACTGGATTAGGTTAAATTCAATATTTGTGAGGTATGGTCAAAATATTTGCCTACCGCTAAAACCCAAATGCAATTACTGTAATTTGAGAGAGTTGTGTAAATATTACACCGATGAGACTAAAGTGGAAAGCACAAGAGCAAAAACAATAGCTAAATAAACAGTCTATTCGAGTAACTTGTATTGGCCAGCAGCAGAAAGAGAGTATACTAATTCTTTACTCTCCTGTCAATTCCCATGTATACATACATTTTAACGCCGCTTCTTCAGAACGAGTAAAGTTATTACTATTCCGCCTACACCCACTACCATTATCAAAGGCATATAATATAGCACTGATTGAGAATAGTCACCACTAAGAACCTGGAATTGAACAGAACCAGCATATGTGGAATCTGGACTGGAGGAATCATCTTTTCCGTAAATGCTAATAGAGCCCACATCAAATCCTTCCATCCCTAGTTTATCTAATACAATTCGTTTTCCATTGGTCACAGTCAATCCTTGGACATTGGCATGAGATACAATTACCGGACCATCTGTAGACCACCCATTTTGACTGTTTTCATACATTCGAATATATCCCGTGTCATTTGTGTTAACAGATACAATAAATCTCTTTGATTGATTACCAAATAACATCAATTCAACAAATTTTTCACTAGGTGGTCTTTCCTGAAGTTTAATGATAGTTTTTGAATCAGGACTATTATAGTAGCTAAGATTATTGTATATCGAAACAATCCAATTACTTGACTTTGGTTCATCAAAAACATATTCGACAGGATTTCGCCTATCATTATTGGTATCGTTAAACGGTATTACAAAATTTTCAGAAGTATTAGTTTTGATTGTTTG
>DATELO010000006.1:0-8625 GCA_035276505.1 Candidatus Nitrosocosmicus sp. | reverse complement strand
TAACAGCTTGGGCAGATTCTTGCTCATTATAATTCTCAATAAATGGTTGTTCATCGTTGTTATTGTTTTTATTTAAGGATTTATCACTGTAATCAGTATTTTTACCAGGAATAATCTCTTCAATTATGGCCGGAGATTCTGTTTCATAACTATTATTATGGGACATGATAAAGCCTTTAATTAACAAGTTATAAAAGACTGAGAGAACAAGGCAACCTTATTCATTCGCTATACTTATGACACCAAAAGGCAAATAGAAAAATACATTACCTAAGATACTAGTTTAAATTAACCTCGATTTTTACGCTAAATTACAACCTTGATGATCTAAATATGTAATATTAGTATAGATGATTATTCTGAAATTATTCATAAGAAGTATATTTCCTAATTGTCTTCTTTAATTGTTATATCACATATTTTACGTTAATAAATCACGTTTAAAATGTTAAAGTCAAAAAACACAAACAAAACTACACTAGTATTAGTAGTGTCAGTATTAGCAGTCATAATGACTTTCGGTCCTTCAGTTTCGAATTTTCAAAGCGCATTTGCAACCAATGGTGTGGATAGTGAACAATGTAAGGATGATGAAGATTACTACGAAGATCACGAAAAAGCGTGTGATAAGGATTTAAGACTTCACTATGGTGAAGATTATGATGGTGATTTTGGATCTAAAACAATCGATGATGATGATAACGACCATGATGATAATGGTGATGGAAACTCAGCCTCTCAAGCTATAGGACAATCACAATCTAGTGAGCAAAACAGCCAGGTAGTATCTGGCGATGATACAGTAGCTTCTGGTAACAACATTAACATCCAAAACCAAGAAAACACTGGTAGCAACGCTTTAGCTCAGGATGGTGGAGACGATGGTGATGGCAATAGTGCAAGACAGGGAATTGGTCAATCACAATCTAGTGAGCAAAACAGCCAGGTAGTATCCGGTGGAGATACAATCGGCTCTGGCAACAACTTTAGCTTCCAAAACCAAGAAAACACTGGTAGCAACGCAGCAGCACAACAATAACCTCTTCTTTTTTTTGCTAATTCTATTGCATCAATCAGTTATCGACTATTAGGAGATGAAGAATGAAAGAATCTACATTTAAGAGAAGTCGTTTAGAATTATATTACTTTATATTAAAATCTTGTACAGTTAATGAGGAACACACGAGAAGTTCTCTAAATAGACAACTTAAGATTCCCTATTCATTATTAAATGAGTGTTTGACTTACTTAGAAAGAGTCGGATTTTTAGATATCAGCTATAATGAAAGAACAATCAAGACTACTTTAGAAGGACAAGACTATGTTAGGAAATTTGGCTACTTAATGTACCAGGTAGGTGATTTAACCCGCCTAACAACATAAAATTGTGCATTCTAGTTGGGTTCTTCATATGACTCACATATGTTTAACCCGATCATTTATTTTATGAAACTTACATTCGTGAGAATTAGATTTTGTGAAATTTGTGTAACTTAAATCTCCTTGAGTGATGGAAATGGGCCATTCTTAGAAGCATGGGAACATGGCATCTTGACTGGTAACTACTAAGATGAGCCAAGTGGGCTTTGAATCCACTAGTTATATGGGAATAGTTGCCTGATTTATCTTATTAAAATATACATTAAATATTACATGCATGAATGATAGGAGATCACTAATAAGGAGGAGGATCTTGTTTGAATCGTATACATGACCTTTAAAATATTTGTAGGATCAATTGGAATAATAATTCTTTTCTTTTCGCTAACCATGACATCAGTACTACTAATATCATCAGATTCTTTATCAATTTCAGCAAGGGATGGTTTCTTTAATAAGACAGAATCTACTCAAAGTAATGGAATCAACAGGACTATTGATAATAGTAATAACCTTCTAAGCTTAAGGATCCTAACCAATAGTCTAGAAAATAGACTCTATGGTGCTGCTTCAATGTTGGAGTTTGCATCCAACTTGTCAGAAATGAGAAGTATGCCAAATGCAAGTTTATTAAATACAACTTTAGAATCACTCCATGGGATTCCACCAGATTCAGATCTACAGAAAAGGATAATTGCACAAAAGGTTGTATCCTATTATCCTGAAATAGCTGGAATCTCATTCATTATGCCTAACGGAGATACTTACTTTATGGAACCTTATTCATTGCAAAGTAACCAAACCAAAAATAATCTTGCTTTCCGCGATTACTTTAAGGGTGCCATTGCTTCAAATGACACATATTTAGGAGATATAATAACTTCTACCTCTTCTGGACTAAAACGAGCAATCATAGCTGCCCCCGTATTTTCAGATAATGTTGATAGTAGTGGATTTTTAACAGGTGTTTTGGTTGGCTCTATAGACTTGAGACTTTTAAATAAAGAGATTCAGTCGCTTAATTTATCTCAAGGACAAAGAATTGTATATGTCGATTCTAACAATACAAAGATAGCTGATTCTGACATAAGATTTTCTGCGAGTAATGACGAATCATTTTCTAATCTAAAGAGTTTTCAAAATGCCCTTGCGGGAAAGTTCGGTTCTATGGTCGAGTATGTAAACCAAGAAAAGATGTTTATTTCATACTATCCTATGGATGCCATTCAAAATAGGTGGATAATTCTTTCGATGCAGCCTATTAACAGTATTATTAATGATAATAATAACTAGGAAATCTACAATGTGAAAAATTAAATATCCTGTAGCACAGGCGCATCCAACATTGATATAGCCATCGGCTGTCAATATTCTTTTTTTGATAAATGGCATTGAACAACGTACGTGTCTATCTCAACTAGAAGCGTTACTAAAAAAATAAGGAACATCGTTGGGTTTAGTATTACTAGTCTAGAAATATAAAAAAATAGTTATTGTAAATTTTCTATTTTATTCTTATTTGGCTCATACCCATTACAACAGCCATGCGGAGCAATTACTTCTGATACTTTGCCAAAAACGTCTGGTCCTTCATCAGAGACTATCATGCACTTTCCGCCCATTGAATCAATCCAGTAAATACAATTATAACAGAAATAACCTTTATGTAAATCAGACGTTTTAAATTCTTCTCTTTCAAGATATGCTGCTTGCAGTTTTGATTGTTTTTGAAATTTAGTTAGATTTCCAACTACATCTGCAGCTTTTTCAACTATGTTTTTGTCAGACAAATTATTTGATCTCCTTTTCGTTTGGAGTCCAGAGGGAACATATTCCATATGGAGATATTTCATTTGATGTTTTGCCATAAAGGTCTTGACCTTCATCAGTAACAATTGCACAATGATTTGGCTTCATAAAGTATATGCAATTATAACAAAAATAACCTCTGTGCATGTCTGAATTTTTAAAATTTTTCAATGCCATGTATCCGGAAGAAACCTTTGTCAATTTATTTAGCTGCATTGCCTCCTGCGGTATTTTTTGTGTAGAAAAAATATTAGTTGTACTCATAATAATTATGTATGATCATACTATAAAAATACAAGATAGTTAGACAACAACTCATATAAGAGACTCAAACTTTATTTCGTACGGCATTATAATACTAATTGCATCATTTAGGCTTGATGTTTACATCCGGGGGAGGTGAGAAATATTTGCCTGAATGTAATTAACACCTCAACTCAGGTATAAAAAAGTCGGCCCCCTTTTTACCTAATCCTTTAGCAATGTTAGAAGCCTATTATCTGATTTGTGATCGGGTAAAAAAACACATTTAACAAAATATTTTCTTAAAGAGTCGACAATCATTAGCATATTATCTTTATCTTCCGACCTATCTACCTGTAATGTTTTTTTTGATGATTACGTGCGTTAAATTATTTCTAACTGAATCCTCTGTTTCATAAAAGGGGGGGAGATTTCGATAATTTGATTTTCCTTTCTGATAATCTCTTTTACATAATATGAATAAAATTTTTCTACATTTATTTAGATTTGAATAGACTACAAGACCATGAACTCCAAAAGGTAAATCAAGGATATTTTTGCCGAGTCTGTCGGATTGGATAATAAGAAATTGTCTTCAATAGGCATTATCTATCACTATGTTGAATAGATTGTGCACAATAGTTTAATGATATATTTAAATCCACATTATAGAATCGTTTGCTGACTAGCTTATCAGAATAGCCCTGTAGAGGAATGTTCGCAACTGATTTGCCCACCTATGCTATGAGGCAGGCATTAATTTCTAGTAGACGATTTAACCTCTACCTTAGTAATTATGGTTTCCTAATATCATAGATTTTTTACATCTATAACTAAATTCTTCCTTGTTTAATCTAAACTGGCATAATTATGATTTCTCACGTCAAGATATTAACTCATATAAATAAAAAATAATCTATTAATGAGAATTTGTTCAATAGGCTTCTAAAATACATTACATCACTTGGATGAAATAAATATTTAATATAGTTTGCTGTGTTAGTAAAAACATCATAAATGTCAACAGTAAATTCACTTATGCATCCGTCTCGACACGCGATCTCATTTTATAATAATGAAAAAAATAACCAAGTAGATATCGAGTCCTTACGTGAAATAGCTATGTACTTTTTATCGGAAGGGTACGGAGTAATTTATGGTGTTGAAGAATTCGAAAATACTGATATAGAATCTAAAAATTCTATTGCTAAAAAAATAGTTAAAGCAAAAGGAAAACTAAATGGCACTACTGACGACAAAGATTTTCAACAAATGGACAAGGCAACGACTATGGATAAGTTGATGATAATTAATCCTAATTCTATGTATGCAGATAATAATACGTCCTCCGATATTGTGAATTATTGGTCATTACAGTATTCCAAAGCAGCACAAAAATTTAGATTGAAAGATAATAACGTCAAAGGAATAATGGGTATTAACATTCCAGATCCATATTTTGCAAGAAAACAATTTGACAAATTTTTTGATTTTGAAGAAGAAATTGAAAAAGTGTTTGATGGAAAAATAGGTCTTTTATGTTGGTACAAAAAGAAATGGTTAGAAGAATTCACCTTACCTCAATTTATCAGAATGTTAGGGTCACATGGCGCAGTAATTGATAATGATTTAAGTATAATTAGGTGGAATGTCAACAAACTATTAGATATAATTACAAAAACCATAGATTTGCAATCTAAGACAGAAAATAACGATATCTACAAAAAAGAAAGTAAGCAGGATTCTGAAGATGAAGATACTCAACGCTATTCAAGCTTATTATTTGAAACTATCCGAAATCGATACCAAATAGACCGAGATTCGCTGATTGCACACCCCCAGAAGTTTGAGGAGATATTGTCAAAGATGTTGGGAAAAAACTCATATGAGGAACTTTCCGACAATATCAAGGTTAATTTTATTAAAGAAATCTTTGGACATTCTGATCAATTAGGATCATCTCAAAGATAGAGTTTTAATAGATGTTAAAATCACCATTTGAATTCGTAAAGGACATAGAATCAGGAAAACATTTCGTATTATTTTACGAGAATGCAGAATATTCTAGATCTATATGCTTTGCATTTTTCAAAGATGGTTTGGAAAAGGATGAAGATGTATTTTACTTTACAGCAAAAGAAGACGAGGATTTTTTTAAAAATGAGTTTATAGAAAAGATGTATGGTCCGAATGTAACATATGAATATAACAATACATCCAATATCACTTTCAACGGAAAGCTTTTCCACGGAAAAAATATACCCAGCATATCAGATATACATGACGATAACACAGTAGACGATATAAATAACGAAATTATTAACATGGTAAAGAATAATAGTTATAGTAACAACAATTATTCAGATAAACAGAGTCCTATTGTAACTAGGAAGAATAACAACTCTAATTCAACAAATTATACTAGAGTTCTTATGGTGCTTCGGTGTATGCACAAATTAGAAACACGAAATCAAATGCAATACAATATCTCATGGGAAAAGAATTTTAGAAATATAAAATTGAGACAAGAATTGCCAAATGCATCATTAATTTGTACTTACCCCGTTGAAAACATCATCAAAGTCTTGAAAGGCGAATCAAAAGTGTATTCTCCTTGGATGACAGATCTTTTAGAAATTTATGATGGTGTGATATATGCAAGGAATAATTGGACAGGTGCTGCATTTAACTTTGTTTGAATTATTTGACTCTAAATTTAATAATACAATTTCAATCTTTTAACCAATTTATACGATAGCAATAAAAAACAACCAAGGAACATTGTTTTATAATTACATAGTAGACAGCATTTATTTTTTATCTTCCAAGTAAAATGAACCTATATATTTATAGTATTAACTGCATGATATGTTGCATGAATAAATTTAATGCATTTGTAGTTTTAAGTATCGTAGTAGCCACATCTGTATTTGCGGGAATAGCAATGGTAACACCAGTCACAGCACAAGATAATATGTCCATGTCTATGGATAATTCATCTATGCCAATGGATCATGGTAATATGACCATGGGAATGGACAATTCCACCACTACCGGCGCTAATTCAACCACACCATAATTAGAAAAAACCACTCTTTTTTTTGACCATTTATTTGATTATATGGTAATTTTATATTCTTTATCTTGTTTTGATCAACATATCCATAAGTAAAACAATCTCTTTATTTCTTGTACTATGATATAATGGCGTACATGATTTTTTAAAATGCTTTAACTTATGAAAGTGGTTTAGTTTAGGTGCACACGGGCAATTAAGTCCTGAATTAAATTAATGAAACGATGTGTCAAATAGAATATTAATGAACAATCATTTTAGATATTCTGGAAAATGCAAATGGCATTAGAAGAACATCTTTCTCCACAATCCAAGCAGATTGCAACTCCTCCTTTAACAGCTGCTCTTTCATACTAGTGGTTACCAAAACTATCTTTTGTGAGTGGTCACTGTGGCGTATTTTTTTTACAACATCCAAACCCTTTTTCATTAAGATACGTATCCACGACAGCAGCATCATAGTTTTTTCCATCATTTTTGTTTTGAAGAAATGTAACTAGTGCTCTATACTTCATGAACTTCTCTAAGGTCTGCATCATCCAAACCTTTTGCTTCTTTTTTTACTACTTCTATCCAACCAATACTATTTCTACTCAAAAGTAATAGTATGATCTTTATTTTAATGAACCTACCAGAGTACTCAAAAATAGTGATTTCAGGAACCAAGTCCTTATTAGCAAGAAATCATGGCATCAAATAGTTAATCATATGGAATTAATAATTTACCGTGCAACTTAGGATTGGTACTTTAGTTAAGGCTCAAAAAATTTGGGTCATTTTCCTCCAGCGAGTATTTCTTTGGCCAACCCATATTCATACTCACTCAACAAGTTGGAATGGCAACTGCTGCTATGACCAAGACTTTCTGTGTAGTTTAGTGATTCGACACTTGAAAGTGGAACCATTCCATCGTTAGGCTTTGGAAGCATGTCATAACCTCCCTTTTGGGTTAAAGAAAACATTGAGAGGTCACAGTTACCTGATTCGGGCTTCCAGTCGCCAGCAATAGTATAGTAATTGGTATTTTGGTTCTGTTCCACTACTGTACTTGGCGACCCTGGCCTGAGGTCATATACAGCGGGTGCACACATCTCATTATTTTCTGCGAGTGGGGAACCTGCATTTGGAGTTCCGATCATTATTAGATTTGCTATATCCTGTGTGTTATTGGCTAGATATACTCTAGCGTCAAGACCACCTTTGCTGTGTCCTACTATATTCACCTTATCTTGGCCTGTTTGGTCCTTTATGTCTCCAATTTGGCTGGATAGCTCCTTTGCATGTTCTGCAGCAGATCCGCATTTGTCATCTGATTGTCTAAACGTTATTGGAAAAACCGGAATGTTATCTTTCTTTAGCAAGTCTTCCCACTTTTTCCACATTGATGCGTCAGCCATATAGCCATGTATCAGAAGAACGGGTAGTGGTTCTGAGTCATTTGTACTTGTGGTGGCAGTAGTGGAATTACCAGAATTGTTAGCGCCCTGGCCATATACTGGATAAGAAAAGAGAACCGCACCAGTCATTATCACGATGGCAAAAATAATAATCCCTGTAAATTCAGCAATTTTTATTTTTTTACTACTTGTTAGCATAAACTAGTATGTCGTCAAATGTTATATAGTCTATATATCTAACTCGTAGACTTGTTACCTTCTATTAAGATCACGATCATGTAAAACGTTAAAATCACGAATCTTTGTCTCTTTTGGGAGATATTATTATGGTTTTTCTAATAATACAAAAAAACTAAAATCCTACATTAGAATGATATTTTTCATCGTCTTTATAATATATATTCCCATTATTTATCTACACTTCCAATGTCTTGCTATTATGGATAAATAACATGTTTCATGTTGTATAGCTATGATGATTAAAGAAATCGAACTTCCGGTGTCCTCAGAAACTTCATCTAATACAATTAATGAAGGCTCTGTATATTTTATAGGGAACGCCACTTTGCTAATCCGATATGCTGGGTTTGCAATACTTACTGATCCAACCTTTGTCCATATGCATGAAAAAGTCAATCTTGGATATGGATTAAAGTCAAAAAGACTAACCAACCCTGCTTTAGAAATTAAAGATTTACCATCTATAGACCTAATTGTATT
>DATELO010000005.1:0-21762 GCA_035276505.1 Candidatus Nitrosocosmicus sp. | reverse complement strand
GAATGTATTTGTAATACAAGACAAACGGATTAACTAAACCAGTTTACTCTCCTCACACACTAACAATTTAAATACTATTAATTAGTATATTATTAATTAGTATACATAATGATTAAATATGATTATCAGAATAGCATTGGATTCATCATAAATAGGGTTGGTAAATCCCTTATCCATGTAATCGATCAGGAATTGCGCAAAAAATTTAGTATCACATTTGGACAGTGGAAAGTATTGATAATCATAGCAAATAGCGACCAAGGGATCACACAGAAAGATATAGCTGACAAACTAGCACTGGAAGGTCCCACCCTAATCCCCATACTAGACAAATTAGAAAAAGACGGCTTTTTAATAAGAAAAAATGACACAAAGGATCGCCGCATTAACAGAATATATCTGACTGAGAGAGCAGATGGATTTCTCAACGACACGATAGAATGTGTTACTCAAATCAAAAAAGTATGTTTGAATGACTTATCCGAAAATGATATTTTAATCACAAAGAATACTTTAGAAAAAATGTGGCATAATTTACAAAGCACTTTTAACATCAGTAGTTCAATAGAGACTAAAACGAAGGGAAATTCCCCCCAAGAATCAAATCCCAATTTATATGTCAGAAATTAGGAACTCTATGAAATAAAATCATACTATGTTAGGTAGCATTAAAGGAATTGATTTAGTAAGAGTGAACTTTGAAGAATGAAAAGAATTGCACCCAGTCACAAGCTCATGATAAAGATATCTCCTCCATGGAAAATACTAATAATACTTAGTTGTCTAGCCACGATGGCAATGTATGCAGAAACGATGTTAATTCCTGCAATCCCCACACTTATCGACGATTTTGAGGTATCATATGGATTGTCCTCATGGATTCTGACATCGTATCTTATAGCTGGGGCTGTCATGACACCTATTGCTGGTAAATTATCTGATATTTTTGGAAGAAAGAAGATCTTGCTCATAATCATGTCAATATACACAGTCGGTGTTCTAATGGGTGGACTAGCTGGTGATTTTCTTACTATGATAATCGCTAGAACTATTCAGGGAATTGGATTGGGGATGTTTCCAATAGCGTTTAGCATTATTAGAGACCAATTTCCAAGGGAGAGGATCTCTATTACCACTGGCATTATTACATCCATGTTTGCAGCGGGATCAGTTATAGGATTATCCGTTGGGGGATTGATAGTACATGAATATGGCTGGAAAATGACATTTTTCACTATAATACCTATTGCTATATTGCTGTTGTGGATGATTCGTAAATATGTTCGAGTATCAGAGATTAGTAAACCTCTTCCAGACAAAAAGACTAGTTCGTCCGATTCGAAATTTGATAATTTAACTAATGACCCGAATTTTGAGAAGAATAAAAGATTCTATTCCCAAATAGACATTAAAGGTTCAATACTCTTAGCTATTACCATTGTTTCTTTCCTACTCTCACTGACATATTTACAGACCCCATCAGCAGAGGATCAAATCTTAAACATGAACGAAGCAAGTTCGCTTAATCCTGACTCATCCATCAATCAGATTATTCCATTTTTGATAATCGGAACAGTATCACTTTTGTTGTTTGTATATCAGGAGAGGAGAAGCAAATATCCACTAATAGACTTTCGAATTTTCCTAAAGCCTCCGATATTGCTTTCAAACTTAATTATCATGATTGTTGGACTGTCCATGTTTATGGTTTTTCAGACCATCCCTATCTTGGTACAAAGTCCACAGCCAGTAGGGTTTGGCGAGAATGCAATTAGCACAGGCATGATACAACTGCCATTTGCCATAGTCCTGTTGATCTTTGGTCCTACTTCTGGGTTTATCATATCAAAAATGGGCTCAATTAAACCTATTATTTTAGGAGCAATATTGACAGCTGCTGGATTTTCGATTCTGCTATTATTCCATTCGACGGAGATTTTCATTTCTGTAGGCCTGGCGGTCTTGTCTACCGGATTATCACTAGCATCTGTGGGAGCAGTGAATGTAACTATTCTGTCAACACCAATCGAATTTACTGGAGTAACAATGGGTATCAGTACAATGCTTCGAATAGTTGGTTCGTCAATAGGTCCAGCCCTAGCAGCAATGTACATGCAAACGAATCAGTCACTCATAAATATTCAAGGAATAGCGACTGCAGTACCATCATCTTTTTCCTTTAGCTTGATATTCTTTACTGCGCTGATGTTCTCCGTAGCGGCGATAGGGATGTCAATTGTCCTTGGAAAAAAACTGCTTGTGAGGACTTGATCTGGAAATAATAAATATTGTAAAATGTGAGTTCTACTTACTTACTTTCTTCCCTACTTCTCCATTATTATCTTAATAGGGTAGCTTTTTCTCATGCCTACCCAAAATATTGTTAAAAATCAAGAAACAAAATCATAATTCAAAGCCCAATTACCACAAATAGGATATTTCGCTCCCCGTCCAACTTCACCACATCTCTGTATTCTCTTCCTCAATTGATGAATTTCTTTTGCCGTATTGGATTCTAACTTTTGTTATGAGCATCGTCGTATATTTTGTGCCGATAATAATAAATGCCATAAACAAAGATACCTTTCTAAATGGATAAGCATGGAAATTGCAGTCAAATTGATTAGTTTTAAATTCTTGATCTGCCTATTATCTGCTTTGGCTCTATTATATATTATATATCCTTTCATAAGTATCGTTACTTTCTTTGACTCAGAAAATGTAATCAGTTCAATCCAAAGACCCGAGATAGTCGATGCATTTATACTGAGCATTGTTACGGCGTCTGTTTCAACTGGAATAATAATATTATTTGGGATTCCACTAGCATATTGTCTGTCTAGGTACAACTTTCCTGGCAAGTCAGTTCTTTTTATTGTCGTTGTTATTCCATTAGTGCTTCCGCCGTTAGCTAGTGGGGCGCTTCTTCTTGGAGTTTTCAATCCTTCTTCAATCTTGAATATTTGGTTTCCTAAGATTGAATTTACACAATCTATAATTGGGATTATAATTGCTCAAACCTATGTTGCTTCGCCTTTTTTGATACTTGCTAGCCTAACTGCATTTGGATCAATTGACAGATCATTAGAAGATATTGCAAGGGTTCTTGGAAAGAAAAATTGGCAGGTTTTCATGAAAGTCTCTTTACCATTGGCTAAAAAAGGCATCTTGATTGGTATCGTTATGACTTGGATTAGAGCAATAGGAGAGTTAGGTGCTACCCTCATGTTGGCCTACAATCCTCATACGATATCCATTCAAATTTATGAAGATAATGCCATAGGAGGATTAACTAATGCTATTCCTAGTATACTGATGTCTATAGCACTTTCAATCGTTCTAGTAGCAGTATACTCTATACTAGTTAAAAGGTTCGATGCAAAAAATTTCAATAGGAATAATTTACCTACCTTTGAAAATCAAAGGAGCCATGACTAGTCTTTGTATCTAAATTTGGTTAACGTTACCAAAAGATATAATGGATTTACACTTGGACCCATAAATCTATCTCTAGATTGCGACCAGATTCTGGTGCTAATTGGGGCTACGGGGAGTGGCAAATCTACTCTCTTAAATTTAATAACCGGCCTAGTTAAACCGGATACGGGCTCTATTTACGTGGATGGTCAAGACATTACTAAATTGCCAATTGAATCCCGAAAAATAGGATATTTGATCCAAAAATCAAGCTTATTTCCACATATGAATGCGTATAAGAATATTGTATTTGGTTTAAATAAAAATCAACAAGAAAATAAGAAATCACAAATTGCATCCCTTTTAGAGGTTTTCGAACTGAACCATCTTTTGGACAAATCCATAGAGCAATTAAGCGGAGGAGAAATGCAAAAAGTCGCTTTGGCTAGAATGCTTGTTTTAGAACCAAAAATAATGTTGATGGATGAACCTCTTGCTCACCTTGACAACAAAACCAAAGTTAAATTAAGAATAGATCTTCGATGGATACTAAAGAAAAGAAAAATTTTGGGAATCTATGTTACACATTTTGAAGATGATGTCTATGCCTTAGCTGATTCAGTAGCGATACAGCAGCACGGCCTCATTGTAAAGCTCGATAACCTGAAATCGATATTATCAACAAAAAACATTGGTCTTTCTACAGCCAAAAATCCTGCCTCTGACATGTTTCAAAGTGATGACAATTATTTGGAGGGACAAATAATTGAAACAAAACAAGGAGTTTCTGTTTTTTCAGTTGGTGAAGATAAAATTGAAATTCTTGGAGAATTTCCAATTAATTCTATAGTTGGAATTTTGATTAAACCTGAAGATATTATTTTATCTTTAGATCTGGTTAAGACTAGTGCAAGAAACAATATCAGATTATTAATTGAAAAGATAGAAACTCCTAGATCAGGTAAGTCAGGAATTGTTTATATTCAATTATCTTCTCAAAGTTTCCGTTTGAACTCACGAATTACAGTTGATTCCCAAAATAAATTAGATTTAAAAGAAGGCCAATTTGTATATGCTATATTCAAAGCTACGACGCCCCATGTAATCCGTAAGGAGCATGTCATAAAAAAGAATGGCATTGATAATCCATTGTTTTAAATCGACACTCATATTTGATGAGTCGGATTGCAGTAAAGCGTTGAAATTACTAACAATTTGATTCTTTAAGGTTCGAATTTTGTTCTATCCTATGCAGATACATGTTGCAAATATTGAACAATACTGTATTGTATAGACATTCTCACTAAATTGGAATTATTCTGCAATCCCTAGTAGTTATAAAAAGCTTTTCTGAAAGTATTAGAGTAAAAAATAGTTATGTTTCTCAATAGAGAAAACAGATACATCATGATTATAGATCATAATCTTTACTCCCTAAAATTAAACTAAAAATTAAAGATTTATAAAAAATCAATTCTCTTTTTCAGATATTGAAGGATTTAAGAAATAGAATTAATAAAAAGATTAACAAAAATTATAATCAGCGACAGAAAATCGTATCAGAGATAAAGCAAGCACTTGATATTGATTTTAATAAGATTTCCATCTATTCAACGGAGATAAAGATATTTCCAAATTTCGACAATCATGATAATATTAATAATAGCACTAGTATCGTTACTAATGAGGTTGAAACACCAGCGAAAATAAGGCCAAAAGCCAAGACCAAAGAAAGTGCATCAAGCAGTGTGGTGGTCAACCAAACTCCATTGTTTAGAGTTGATTTACCCGATACAATAATAGGTTCGCAAAGATATTATTACAAGAATACTGAGATAAACAATCTATCAATACAAGAATTAAACAATTTGAAAAAAGACCTAGACTATATTCTAAGAGAGATTGAAAAGGAGATAGACCGTCTCTTAACTTGATCATATATGTACATTGTCTTAAATATTAGAACTTTTAAAGATACTAAATGGCTTCAAATATCCAAGTTACCATACTTTACTTCGCACAGGTTCGTGAAGCAACAAAAGTAAAAAGAGAAACCTTGGAATTATCCAACAATGCTTCTGTTATGGACTTGTTATTGATAATTCGTTCACGGTATCCTAAATTGAAGAATATAAATGACTTTAATACTTCTGTAAATTATAAGCTGGTGGACTCACGTGCCATTTTAAGGGACAAAGATGAAGTGGCTCTTTTGCCGCCAATATCTGGAGGGTGATTATAATGAATTCCATTAATAAGTCTAAGAATACAGGGCCTAAAATCAATGAAAGTAAGAAGCATCAAACAGTGGTCAATAAAAATACTATTGATGATAATGATTATGAGGATGCACCTATTGATTCAACATCCATTAAACAAATTACTACCGATGAAATCGATACTTGTAAGCTCATGAAATCGATGCAAGACAAAAGAGGCAGATCTGGAGCAACCGTAGTTTATGTTGGATCTGTCCGAAATTATGGTAAGAACGGCCTGGTTAAAGAAATGTTTTATGAATCATACGTCAAAATGGCTGAAAAACGGATAAAAAATATTGAAAAAATTGCCATAAAAAGATGGGACATAAAAAAAATTAGAATAATTCATAGGATAGGCTCCATCAAGTTGGGTAATAGTAGCGTTGTAATAGCAGTTTCCACACCTCATAGCAAGGATGCCTTTGAAGCATGTGAATTTATTTTAGCTGCAATCAAGAAAGAAGTTCCAATTTGGAAAAAGGAAATTTTGTCAAATAGCAAAGAAAAGTGGGTTGGAGGCAACCCCATTACTATAGGTGAATAGCAACATCATATTTTCTTAGTACAATTATATTTCCAAATTATTGAGCATTTTTAATAATCTTAAATCCTACGATAAATCAGCATTAAAATATGCCTAGGAACATTGATTCATATGTATCTGTTGAAAAATCCTTTTCAATACTTTTTAAAAATATAAAGATTTCAAGAAAATCTGAGCTTATTCATGTATATGAATCTTTAGGTAGAGTTTTAGATCATGATGTTATCTCTGACCGCAATGTACCAGGATACAATACTTCTCATATGGACGGTTTCGCTATTCGTTCAGCAGATATCAACACTGCATCTTTAAGAGAACCGGTCCGTCTAAAGATTTCTAATTTTGAATCTAAACTCGGTGAACCTTCAGAGTATTTTCAAAAGAAGGGAGAAGCCAGTAGAATTCATACAGGCGGAAGCATGCCCCACGGGTCAGACACAGTGATTCCAATTGAAGATACCACATTTGAGGATGAAAATAAGATAAAAATAATAATGTCACTAAAGAAAGGAACCTTTGTATATTTGACTGGATCTGATATCAAAAAGGGTAAGAAAGTCATGGTTAAAGAACAAGTGATTCGTGCTCAGCATATGGGATTATTAGCTACACTGCATAAAAGCAAGATTTCAGTCTATGAAAAGCCAGTTGTCTCAATCATCCCTACTGGGAATGAACTTACTGATGAAATCCAAGCATTAAGTAGTAACAAATTGCAAAATAAAATCGTTAATACAAATAGCCATATTATCTCCTGCCTAATCAAAGAGTTAGGCGGTATCCCAATCGATTTGGGGATAACCCCAGATAAGGCGGATGCTTTAAAAAACAAAATTACAAAAGCTTTGAGATCCGCTGATTTAATTTTGACTATTGGTGGAACCTCAGCTGGTGAACACGATATCGTTAAATCAACCATAAATCAATTGGGGTCTCCTGGTATGATTGCTAACAAAGTTAAGCTAGACCGCGGAAGAGTGGCAGGAATTGCAGCAATTGGCGAAAAACCAATACTGCTATTACCCGGGCCAGTACAGGGTGCCCTAAATGCATTTCTCGTATTTGCTAGACCTCTAATATTGTTACTTGCAGGTAGAAACAATGCGCATGTTTTTACCCTTCCAGCAATACTAGATCAGGATTGGACTTCAAGAAAAAAATTTTCCAATTTTAGGAAAATAGTATATATTAAAGTATCAAAACTAAGATCTAAAAATTTACTTACTGCAAAACCTATTGTTGGCGAAACACAGAGCATATCTCTGTTATCAGAAGCAAACGCATTTGTTATAGTGCCAGAGAACGTGCATCAATTATTTAAGGGAGATATAGTGCAGGTCTCTCTTTTGCCAGGCTTTTCATATGTTCATGACCTCCAAGTGATTGATTAGAACGTTGACTTGACCGTACCTGACTATCGTCGTCCTTGTCCTCGTCCTCATCTTTGTAATCCTGATGCTACTGGTCCTGCTACACTATGCTAATCTTGTTGGTGGTAGTGGTGATCATGATCATGCCGCCCCCCAATAATTTTGAAGATGTGTATTACTGCCGGAAATAAAGCGTTTAAAGATTGAGACACTGCCAAAGCGCTTCCGGGCAAGTTAACGATTAAAGTATTTCCTCTGATTCCTGCAACTCCTCGTGAAAGCATTGAGAGAGGAGTTCTTTTCTGGCCATAGTATCTTAGATTTTCAACGATACCTGACATCTCTTTATCTAGAGCTTTTCTTGTTGCCTCTGGTGTGACATCTCGGGGACTAGCACCGGTTCCCCCGGTTGTAATAATGATATCTACTTTTTTCCCTTTGTCAGAAAAGATCTTTAGCTCGTGTTCAATCATCTCTATCTCGTCTGGGACTATTTTGTACTCAACTATGGTAAAACCGTACTTGTTCAAGACATCTATTATTAACTTGCCTGATTTGTCCTGATCTTTATTTCTTGAGTCGCTAATAGTCAAGACCACCGCATAAAGATTTTCTTTAAATTCCTCTATAAAATCTCCAATTCCGCCTTTCTTTTCTAAAATTGTGATATTGTTAATAGATAAAGATCTTTTTAATGGTTTTAGGATATCGTAAACAGCCAAGGCTGCAACTGTTGCCCCAGTCAGTGCTTCCATTTCAACACCTGTTTTCCATACACTTTTGACCCTTACTTTTATTTTTATGCGATTTGATTCAAGCGTCAAATCTACCTTAATGTCGTCAATTGGTATCGAGTGGCAGTAGGGAATTATGTCAAATGTTTTTTTCGCACCCATAGTGCCGGCTATCCTAGCTATTTCAAAAATATTTCCCTTTGGAGAGTTGCCGTCTTTTATGGCATCATAAATACTGTTATCAAATTCCAGAACAGCTTGCGCTATCGCACTTCTAAGTGACTCTGGTTTGTCACCCACATCTATCATGCCCATAATAGTTGAAATTAATTCAAGATATCTAATTAAGATTGGGGTCTGCCTTTTTATGATCCAATATGTCTATCTATCTATCTAGCTCCATAGTTGTTTTGTTGCGATCAAAATTTTTGAGTTGTCAAGTCAACTTTTAAGAAAGTTAAATTTGGAAAAATCCTTAAATAATTTCTTCTTTGCGTTATACAATGGTTAAGGGTTTGAAAGCCAATAATTATACCTATTTTTTTGTCTTTGGCCTAGCTGCAGGTATTGCTTGCCTGTCTTTAAGCATTTTTTTGAAACTTGCTTTTAATGGATTGTTTTTACCTGAAATAGCAGCACAGGGTTTAATTTCTACTACGTCTGGAGAAATTGAGTCTCAAGCAGTACTTACCCTTGGGCCACTTGCTAAATATTCTACGTTTTTTGGAGCCACCGTTATCAATGTCTTGATTTTTGGCCTGTTTGGGATTATAATAGGCAAACTGTTTCACAAAATTTACTCCTCTGTATATGCTAGGAGATTGATCCTTGCGACTGTGATACCATATATTATTCAAGTCATTCTAGTAATTGTTTTTATAGTGATTAGTACTATACCAGGCCAGTCTACCCTTTTACCTTCTTTCCAATCTCTTGGATTATTTTTATTGCCTAATCTCGTATTTGGGCTAATTTTTGCCTTTTTATATGGAAACAAATATGTCGACAATAAGAAATTTACTGACCCCTCCATCCCTTTGTTGGATGCTGATCAAAAACAAAAAAACAATTCGTCTAGTTCTGCTGATATCGATTACGCCAAAAGAGATGCTATACGTGCTCTCGTAATCTCGATAATTGCAATTCCTCTGGTTTACTTTGGCTTTAGTCGTTTAATTTCTGGATCAAATCAACAAACCTCGCCCTCGTCGTCAACATCACGTACTTTTAATGAACCAATAAGACAGTTCTTACAATCAAGATCAAAGCCTGCTGGATTTGAAAATCCAATGCTTACACCTCTTATTGACGCAGAGGTAACACCTACCTATCTATTTTACCGAATAGATATCAATACAGTGGTGCCTGTAATAGACGCTACTAATTGGAATCTCTCCATAAAAGGATTAGTGAATAATCCTGTAGTACTAAATTATAAAGAGATAAAAAATATGAATGCAGTAGAAGAGTTTGCAACATTAGCATGCATTAGTAATAAAATAGGTGGTAACCTTACTAGTACAGCTTTATGGAAGGGAGTGCGACTTAGGGATATTCTTCAAAAAGCTGTGGTCAAACCAAATACCAAATATATTGTATTTAGGTGTCAAGATGGATATGATGTGGGTATACCTCTAGAAACCGGTATGATGGATGGCACAGTCTTGGCGTATGATATGAACAATTCTCCGCTTACAAATGAACACGGTTACCCCCTTAGGGCTATTGTTCCAGGATTTTATGGAATGATGAATCCCAAATGGATCACAGAAATAGAACTAGTAGATAGAACCTATGAAGGTTTTTGGCAGAGAAAAGGATGGACAAATAATGGTATCAGCTCTATTAGTTCATCCATCGTGATTCCAGGTAACCAGCCAATTGATGATAGGTTTCCTCATTTGGTAGGGGATAATAGCAACTTATCACCTGGAAGAAACATTCCTATAGCTGGAATAGCGTTTGCAGGTGACAGAGGTATATCAAAGGTAGAGGTGAGTACCGATGGAGGAAATTCTTGGAAAACAGCGATAGTTAAAGATCCATTATCACAATATACTTGGGTACTGTGGACAAGTGGATTCACCGCAGCAGACAAAGGTAATTATGAAATAGTGGTAAGGGCAACAGACAAAACCGGGCAAATTCAAACATCAAAATTAGAAGACCCGTTTCCAAATGGCGCGGAGGGTTATAACAAGGTCAATATCTCTGTGAACTAATCTTTTTATTATGATGTGTAGTATACCCTTGGGATCTTTCTCTCTATCTCTAATTGTCTATCCCTCCTTTACCTCTCTTACTAGCCACCAATACTATGCATATTATTTATTCCAGGTTTTAATGAATGGCTTTTAATGATTTTTATTATTCCCTCGGGCTTTTCCATTACGCATTTACGAATATATTCACGAATTTCTTCATCAGATTTTGTGTTGTCTAGAAGCGCTTTTAAGTTGTAATTCTTCTTTTCAAACAAACAAGTATGAAGTTTGCCGTCTGCGGTTATCCTCACCCTATCGCAGTCTTGACAAAATGGTTTAGTTATGGAAGGTATGAATCCTATTGTTGCATTTCCTCTATCAAACCTATATAGCCTTGCTGGATCAGCCTTATCGTTGTCCAATGGACTAAGTTCACCAAAATTATTGTTTATATTTTTGATCATTTCATCCTCACTTACTACTAGGTTTTCTGACCAAATTCTAGTTCCATCCAGAGGCATGAATTCTATGAATTTGACAGTACAACCAGTTTTTTTTGAAAATTTAACAAATGCAGATATCTCGTCATCATTCCAACCCCTCATTATAACTGTATTAATTTTAACATGCAAATTTTGACTAACTGCTGAGTTGATTGAATCAAGAACAATATCTAAACCGTCAATTCCACTCATTAACTTGAATCGATTACGATCAAATGTATCCAGACTGATGTTGATACTGTCTAGTCCAGCCTCCTTCAGGCCTGCCACTTTGTCCTTTAACAGGAGGCCATTTGTAGTCATGCTTATAGAACTTATTCCTTCTATCGATGATAGTAACTGTATGAGCGATATAATATCAAATCGAACCAACGGCTCTCCACCAGTAATCTTTATCTTTTCTATTCCAAGTGAGGCAAAAATTCTTGCCAAGTAGGTTATCTGATCGTATGTAAGGATATTTTTTTGGTTTATCCAGTTGGTATTATTAAAAGGCATGCAGTAAACACATCTCATATTACATCTATCAGTAACGGAAATTCTGAGTTTCTTTGCTATTCTTCCAAAACTGTCAGATAACTCCTTTGTTGAATCTAGCACTCCTAATATGCCTTAACCTTCAAATCGCATTTCATGTATTTAGATATTTATAATATTATATCGAGTAAAATATTTTTTAATCTCTAATTCATAGGATTTTATAAACTTGAGGATGTTACACAACAAAGAGGTAGGGGATAAAAATTTCGGGTGTTAGCCCTCTTACAAGTCTACTTGCTGAAATCAGGAGTAGGGTAGTAAGGATATTCATTGTGATGGGATTCCTTACCCTTGTGTGCATGTCGCTTGGAGTGTCTTGGATTAATCTTAATGGATATGAGCTGCCAGCTTTACACATTGATACTTTTAATAACATTTCGGTTCAAATAATTTCAATACTGAAGAATGATCTCATTCCCAAAAACGTTAATCTGGTTCAAACAGCTCCTGGCCAATCATTCAATGCTCAATTGTATGTGGCACTAATAATTGGACTGGTAGGTGCATTGCCATTAATGTTTAGAGAGTTCTTTGGATTCATAAATCCTGCATTATTTCATCATGAAAATAAGGCTATTAAAAAGACCTTAATTCCAATGATATTGCTGTTTGTATTGGGCTGTATATTCGCATATAATATTGTAATTCCCTATACACTTGAATTTTTGTACCTCTACGGACAAATTATCGAAATTACTTCTTTTTTTGAGATTACCTCTTTTGTAGTTTCTACCCTCAATATGCTGGTGATATTTGGCTTTTCTTTTCAAATTCCAATTGTCATGTGGGCAATTACTAAATCCGGACTGGTTTCACAAATTTTTTGGATAAATAATATTGGATATGTTGTTATTTTTTTAATCCTTTTGGGAGCATTGCTCACGCCTGATGGCAGCGGGATCACCATGTGGTTTATAACAATACCTTTGATTCTTTTGTATTGTACTGGACTAGCAGCAATAAAATTCAATTCGTTGCTCTCCCTAAAACCTCCCAACTAAAAAAAGAAGCCAGCATGCATATACTTTCTTAGAATAATAATTCTTTTTTTTATTTTTCTTCCGACAGGTTTCGGCGTCAAACTTGACAAACATATATACAATTTGAGTGACAATCTTGTATTATTCTATGAAGGTTGTCTCTGTTAATGTAGGACTACCACAAAAGATTCGATTTAACGATCAACTCGTAACTACGAGTATTTTCAAACATCCTGTACATAAAAAAGTAAAATTATCAAAGCTTAACTTAGAGGGGGATGCTCAGTCCGACTTATCTGTTCATGGGGGAGTTGACAAAGCAGTTTATTCATATCCAGTAGAACACTATGATTACTGGAGAAAAATCTACCCTGATATGGATATTCACTTTGGCATGTTTGGTGAAAACCTTACAACCCAGGGATTGCATGAAGGTGAAGTGAATATTGGAGATACCTATATTATCGGGTCTTCACGGATTGTTGTTACTCAACCTCGAATGCCTTGCTATAAATTAGGCATACGGTTCGGTAAAATGGATATTATAGAAAAATTTCTAAATAGTCTTAGATCTGGAATTTATTTTAGAGTGACTAGAGGAGGTGAACTAATAGAAGGTGATGAAATAAAACTACTTTCTAGGGATAAGAATGGTGTTTCCATACGTGATATCGTAAGATTGTATAAGAAAAAGAATTATAACGACAGTGAATTGCAACTATTAGAAAGGACAAAAAAATTGAAATTTTTGCCACAGAATTGGAAACGACATTTTGAGCAAGAAATCGATAAAGCGAAATCCCAAGATAGATAATAATTACTATTGAAAACTTATTATCCATCTGTCTTACTACTGTTTGAATAAATAATATCGCAACATTATCCTACGGTCACTACACACGAGATTTCTTTTTTGTTTAAAAAAATGATTCTATCAAAAAAACTATTATTTATCCAGGGGCAAACTGAATCCAAAGGTTGCGCCTTTTCCGTCATCGTTATTTTTAGCCCAAATCTGTCCACCGTGGGCCTCAATTATTTTTTTTGATATATATAGACTAAGCCCAGCACCACCTCTTGATTTTTTAACATACTTTGTAAATAAAAGAGGCAAAACTTCAGGGTGGATTCCATACCCATTGTCACTTATAGTTACAATGACTTTGTCATCATCATCAAGTTTGTCTATTTTTATCTTTACCTTGCCATTGTTTTGAGTAAATTCAATGGCATTATCTATGAGGTTAGTCATAACTTGGCTTAAATATTCCTTATCTCCCCTGACAGTCTTGGGACCTGGTGGATAATTGGAATAGTCAAAATGGATAGCATGTTTGTCTTTCTGATGTCCAATACCCCTGCTCTTGATAATGGATTTGCTGTCGTTGGAAAGTATATTATGAGATTGATAATTTGTTACTAATTGTTCTATCATATCCTTCAAATCAAACGATTCCTTGTTTAATATCAGTAAATTATTGTCTAGCTGTGAAACGTCAAATATAATATCTACTAATCTTTTGAGCCTTTTGCTACTTCTACTAATAGCCTCTATTGCATCTTTGTATTGAAGAGCAATTCTATTTTCTTCATTTCTTATATTTAATCTTCTTAGGATGTCTGAAAACCCCAGTAATGATTGAACAGGATTTCGCAATTCATGAGCTGCCATGTTTATGAATTCTTTTTGCATATCGTCATGGATTTTGATATGGTTATTTGCAGATTCTAATTGTATGTTTGCATCCTCCAATTCCGTAGTTCTCTTTTTTACTGCTTTATCTAGAGTTACATTTACCTTATTTAGGTATAATATCAACAACAAGACTGCCGCAATTATCCCAATTATTAGTGAGAGCATCTGAAGTCTTTCTTTTTCAATAATGTTGTCTACTGTTGAATAAACAGATGAGGTTGGAGTCACTACGAAAACGGCATATTTCGGAGCACCGTCAATATACACCGGGTAACCTGTGTTCAATCTCTCCCCATTTACAAATTCGTATATTGAATTATCTGGTTGTCCTGAAATGACGGTTCTAACCAAATTATTCAAATTGTCATTGTAACCCGTAAGATTTTGAGTAAATTCTCCAAAAAATGCTTTACCCACCAATGTAGATAGCGGATGAACTAGCACAACTGATTTATTGTCTAGGACTGCCAAGTATTGAGATTGAATATCATAAATATTACCATAGAAATTGAAAAATTCGTTTGTTGGAATCAGTACACCAACCAAACCATTATAAAAAGACCCGCTGGAATTTTTGATAATAATGGGATATGTCATTGCGATTCGATTCTTACCATCAATTCCTAAAAAGATATCTGATATGACGGGAGACAAGGTATTTTTTGTTTGATTCACCCAATCTCTAAAGGAAAAGTTGATACCCGTATAATTTATTGCGTTTGGAGGAGACATATCCACTATTGAAACGCCATGTTTATTCTGTAAGAATAACCTATCTACGGGCGTACTTGAATTAATAATCTTGTAATAATCTTTCATTAAGGTTTTTGTAACATCTGATTCAACGTCCCCATTCATAATAGTAGGAGAGCTAGCCAATCCTTGAAGCCTTGACATTATTAATTCAATATCTGATTCTAAGTGCGTTGCGATGGCCTTACTTGAATCTATTTGATTCTGTTTTTGTTGTTCAAATATGCTGTTTCTTATACTACTTTCTGTTTCTTGTTGAAAATGGAAGTATAATGAAATAGGAACAATGATAATTAGGATAGCCGCTATAATTACTGAATTATTGGCAGTAAAAAAACTACGAAAGGATCCCTTTTTCATCGTCAATCTCTTGTATTAATACATAACCACATGCTTGGCATAAATAATTTGTTATTTCCTAATTAATACATTAACATACAAAAACTATACTTCCATATAGTTCTTATTTTTGGTATGGTTTAAACACTATTACTATATATATATCTCATGGCAATTCTAGCCACATACCTAGTAAAAGGGGGATATAAATCCCTTATACATAAAAACAATATACATTATTCTTTTGTTTATGGATCAAAAGATCTTGATTGAATAATTAAAGACTTAATTAAACTTATAAACTATTTTACTAGTATGAAATCAATTTATTGCACTAATTATGTGCAAATTTTGCATATGTTTAGTATTTTAGTTCTCTTGACGCTATTTTCTTACATTTCAAACCCTGCGTTTTTGCTCCATTATTCCTATTCTACTTCAAGTGATCATGTTGGCACTATTACTAATTCCTCAATAAACAAAACAATGACCTTTAGTTATTCTAAAACACTTTCGCCTCAAACTGAATCCACCAATTCAACTCAAATCTTTCAGCCTGAAGGTGTAATCATAGATAATCAAGATAATGTATACGTCAATGATATCCAATCAAATGAGATAAAAAAATATGACAAAAATGGACAGTTTCTTTCAACCTGGAAAAATTTAGTCAAAGATGACCTTTCTCTGAGCCATCCACATAGCAGTGAAATAGACAAGCAGGGAAATTTTTATTTAACTGACCAAAATAATCAGCGGGTTATGGTGCTCTCAAAAAATGGAACAATTGTCAATACATGGGGAAATGATCCTAATAATGATACATTATTTCTGCATCCCCATGGGGTTGCTGTGGATTCAATTGGAAATGTATTTGTCTCTGATAGGGATCTTGATAAGATAGAAAAATTCACCAATAATGGGTCACTTGTACACTTATGGGGCGAAAGTGGGACGGAACCTAGTCAATTTGATATGCCATGGGATGTAGCTATAGATAATCAGGACAATGTATTTGTACCTGATTATGGGAATAACCGTATTCAGATTTTCTCTAATAATGGAGCATTCATAACCCAATGGGGATCTGAGGGCTCCAACCAAGGGGAATTCAATCATCCTGCAGTAATTGCCTTTGACAAATTACAAAATCTGTATGTTACGGATTCCGACAATCATCGAGTTCAAATAATTTCAAAAAATGGAACATTCATATCGGAATTCGGTGTTGAGGGGACTGGCCCCGGTCAATTTATTAAACCCGAAAGCATTACAATTGATTCAACAGGACGGGTTTATGTGGCTGATACTACAAATAATAATGTACAACTCTTTGTGCCTGATAAATAATTCTACAGAGATAATCTAGGGTGGATGATATTGGATATCCGATATATATAAATAACCTCTTGATCAAATATATCGTATGTCCGATAATAAGGATCAGGAGGTGAAATAATGGGCTGTGGTTGTGGTACAGGCATAAGTGGAATAGGCGTACAAAGATCAAGAGGTTTTCTTACTCGTGAAGAAAAAGTAGATCTGTTAAAGGAATACAAAAATGACCTTGAGAAAGAGGTAAAAGGAGTTTCAGAAAGAATTAAAGAATTAGAGATTGTTTAATTCTTCCTCTTTTTTATTCATACAAATTTATTTAGAAACGCTAGATTTTGCTTGAAGCTTTGGTGGGTAAAACCTGATTTTGTGAAATTCGTCTATTTTAAGATCGTTTGCAAATAGCACGCCCTCTTCTTCTAGTAATTCTTTTTTCTTTGAAATTCCCAATGCAAATCCTCCTAGATTTCCATCAGACTTTACAACTCTATGACAAGGTACCACAATGGGATTTGGATTCTTGCTTAAGATTCTTCCTATATGTCGTGAGGCTGATGGCTTTCCAAGTGCTCTAGCTAGATCTCCATATGTAGAAACCATTCCTGCAGGGATAGTTCGTAACATCTCATACACATCTTCGCTCTTTATTACATATTCGGTGGAATTAGTTATCTTTGTAAATACACTTTTGTTACGGGATTTTTGCATAATTTTATAGAATGTAAAATGATATTTAAGGTTATTATAAACTGATAGCATGATATCATGTACTTGAACGATTACAAATGCGAACATACATTCTATAACTATTAGAATATTAGAGTATTGCAATATAGCAGCAAATTAAATATACTTAATCAAATCAGTAAGGTTGTGAATAACTCACTTACTGAAAATAAAATCTACAAACAAAAAAATATTCAGGTGCCGATTATAGCAGTAATAACTTTATCAATATTACTTTTAGTCGGTCCCACTTCAATGACCTTGAATGCATTTGCACAAGGTAATACAGCAAACCAAGCAATAGGACAAGCTCAGTCTGCTACTCAACTTGGTGTTTGTGTTTCTGGAACAGGAACTCTTATATCATGCAATAACTTGAACGCTCAAAATCAAGCAAATACAGGAAACAATGCTTTGGCCCAACAAGGAGGCAATGGAGCTAATACAGCAAACCAAGCAATAGGACAAGCCCAATCATCCAGTCAAAATGCATTGTGCGTTTCTGGAACAGGAACCTTTGTATCATGTAATAACTTGAACTCTCAAAGCCAAACAAACACTGGAAACAATGCTTTGGCCCAACAAGGCGGTAGTGGCGGAAGTGGTAGCGGTAGCAGTGGTAAAGGCGGAAACAGCGCCAACCAAGGCATCGGCCAATCACAATCCTCTAACCAAAACAGTGGTGTAGTTTCTGGCGGTAATACTGCTAATTCAGGTAACAACCAAAATACACAAACCCAAAACAATACAGGAAATAACGCAGCAGCCCAAAGTGGCGGAAGCGGTAGCGGCGGCAGCGGTAGCGGTAGCAGTGGTAAAGGTGGAAACAGCGCCAACCAAGGCATCGGTCAATCACAATCCTCTAACCAAAACGCACAATGTGTATCCGGTGGAAACACAGCAAACTCCTGTAACAATACAAGCAATCAAAACCAAGCAAATAGTGGTAGCAATGCAGTAGGCCAACAAGGAGGAAGTGGTAAAGGCGGTAAAGGTGGAAACAGCGCCAACCAAGGCATCGGTCAATCACAATCCTCTAACCAAAACGCACAATGTGTATCCGGTGGAAACGTAGCCGATTCATGTAACAATACAAGCACTCAAAACCAAGCAAATACAGGAAATAACGCAGCAGCCCAAAGTGGCGGAAGCGGTAGCGGCGGAAACAGCGCCAACCAAGGCATCGGTCAATCACAATCCTCTAACCAAAATACACAATGTGTAGCAGGCGGTTCATTGAGCAATTCATGCAGTAACACAAGCACTCAAAACCAAGCAAATAGTGGTAGCAATGCCGCTGGTCAACAAGGAGGAAGTGGTAAAGGCGGAAACAGCGCCAACCAAGGCATCGGCCAATCACAATCCTCTAACCAAAACGCACAATGTGTATCTGGTAAAGATGCAATAGTGTCATGCGATAACGAAAGCTTCCAAAATCAGGTAAATAGTGGCAACAACGCATTAGGCCAACAATAAACATTTTCTTTTCTTTACTTTTTGTTTTGACTTTTATTAAATAGCATATTTTCCGACAAGAATACCTTGTTATCAATCTGAAAATCTTTGTTACCAGCATTATACAACCAACTATTAGAACGCAATTCAAAAGGAAAAATTTATTTAAACGTTTCTATTGGGTGAACTCTACTCTATCAAAAGTCGCCCTTTATTATTAGATTATTTGGTGAATAGAGGATAGAGTCCATCGTTTGTAACATTTGAAATGCTCCAAATTTCGGTATTGGTCTGCACTTTCTTAAATGATTCTTTTAATTTATCCTCTAGGTGATCAAAAAGTTTTTGACCAATCACCATATGATCTGGCTCCGCAAGAGATGTCATTTTGACAGCCACACTAATTGTATATCCTATGAGATCTAAATGTGGTGTTTTGAAGGTTACGTTGTCAAACTCGTAAATATCTATGCCATATTGTACTATAGCCACCTCTCCATAGTCTATCCCTACTCTTACTTTAAGTTCCGGATAATCATATTGATTGAGGATGGGGTTTATGCCCTCCTTTAGTATACTAATCATTGTAGAGGCGCAACTAATAACGTTACTAAACTGTAGAGAGGATAAACCATTATTATTTGGTTTTGGATCTATCATTTTATCTCTTATTTCTTCTTCTTCTTTTTCGTTTTTGCTTATGACTAGTCTGTTTCCTACTGGTTGTTCTGTATGTCCTAAATCTTCTATTACAAAAAATGCTAATACCGCGTCACCGATATATTTTAGAACATAACCACCATACATTCCTATTATCTTTGTCATTTCTTGAGCAAAAGCTCTGATTATTGTTGTTAATCGATCAATTGGTAACGTCAGGGCCATTTTGGTGGATCCTACCAAATCAATATGCAGCATGACTAACTTTAACTTGGATTCAGCATGTTGCTCTAAAATACTCTGGGTTTCTTTAACCGTAATGTTTAGTTCCGGTTTTGATTTTAATGCGTTCCAAGTTCTTATCTGAGCTTCTTTTGTAATTGCACCGATATCTATTATTGCATCCAAATAAAATTTGTTCATAAGATAATTAGAAATATTGCTGTCTGTTTTTCCTCGTTTTCCTCTATTTTTCTCTCTTTCAATTATTGTTCTAACAATGTCTTCATCTATGTCGAGTTCGAGGGATATAGTTTCAGGTTCTAAACCTGAGTTAAATAGATTTAATATCGTGGTTTTTTGATTAGGATCTTTATTCGAATCTTTAACCAATTGTACTATACTACTTGTCACAAAATATAAACATGGTCTGGATCTTCAATTTTTCTTATATCTTAATTGAATATCTTGATCCTCAAAGTTTCGATTGTTAATTTGTCGTGATTAGCTATTTGGATTAATGGTAGTTCCATCCCTCGGAAATCCCATTCCACCATGAGCGATATTTACTAATGTCGCTTCCGATCTCTTCCTTAATTCGAATCGATACAGGATAAAACATATTCTCCATTGCATCTTGGCCTCCATCTTCATATAGTTCTCTTCCGATTTCTATTATCCTGTTTTTCTTTGATGTCAAATCCTGGGAGTTGGGATTTTGCAAATAATACGCAAATAAATCAATTAGTTCTTCTTCAAAATAAGCATCCAATCCTTTGTATTGTGACCGTCTTCTATTTTATTATTCTTTAATTAATTTCAGTTGATTGCCACTTATTTTATTAATTTGGTGTGAGTAAATGAATAAATAAGCAGGAACCTCAGATTGGAGACAGTCAAATTTCTAATTGCAGTTACCATGAGTTAATTATTATCGAGATCGACTCAAAAACAGGTCTAACAATGGAACTCCATCTAATCTAGACCTCCTTGTATGCCGTAGAGATTTCTATCTTGATGTTTCTCCATTCTTCGTAATTGCGAACAATATGTTCTTTGGCCGGATCCTTTCTGTTTCTTCTTACGGAAACTACTAGATCCGTAGTTCTGGGATAAATATCTAAAAAGTATCTAAAGGTCAATGATTTTGCATAAACAATTCTATGGGGTCTAACTTCCTCAATTACTTTATCTCCTAAGGAAAACACATCGTCTCTGATTTTCAACAAAAGCGTTTTCATCTCATCATTATGATTTGCCAAGTGACTATCAAAGGAGATGCCTGTTTTATCTGATAGAAAACCGAAATTACCCATGCTCAATTACAATCCAAATCAAAGCTATTTAATAGTTCAGAATTAAAAAAAAATTCCGAAAGTAATACCTTAGCCCAGAGTTATTCACCCAGTCTTTTTTTTCTAATTTCACTATTCTTCAAACTCTAGATACTAGTCGTAAGAAAAAATTTCCTTTCCAATACTTGACTCATATCTATATTGTAGAAATTTTCATTTTATAGGTATTGTTGAGTTATTGGACATGTTAAATTAATTTTATAGCATGAGAAATAGTATCGATATTCAATTTATGAATCGAAAATCTTCAATAGATCTATAGTTTAGACTTAATTTTTAGACGACCAAAAAGTGCCGTGAACTTGCCTCCATTTTTTAAAGTCACTGATAATTTTCTTATGGTCAAAAGCAAATACGTTATCTTCAATAAATTCTAAACTTAACCAAACAATCTCTGAAGCATCATCTGCAGCGACGGCCTCGATACTTTCGCCTCCTTTAATCTCTCCTATAAAAACAGTACTCATGATGTGTTTACGTGGATCTCTGCTAGGATCTGAATAGACACCTAATATATTCAATAATCTAATTTCAAGCATTGTTTCTTCTCTTATTTCTCTAATTATCGCTTCCTCTACCTTTTCATTCTCGTTAACAAATCCGCCAGGCAATGCTAGCATATTCTTAAATGGATCCTTTTTTCGTTTGATTAGTAAAATTTCAGACCCCCT
>DATELO010000004.1:0-8424 GCA_035276505.1 Candidatus Nitrosocosmicus sp. | reverse complement strand
ATTCATGCCGTTATACATTAATCTCAGGCTCAACCTCCCTTAATTCTTGCATCTCTCTTTCACCCATCTTTCTTTTTACTGTTTTTAACATTATAAAAGTGTCACGCTCAATCTCATCTAAACGAAAAGTAATGAATTTTACGGCATTCATCAATTTGGGTATGAAAACGTTCTCTATAGCATTAGACTTACGCTTGGTTCTCTCTATTTCATATAGCAACTTTCTCAATGCTGTTTCCTTTTCAGCAACTTCTAATACAATTTTATGAATTCTGTTGAACGAACTTATTGCCTCGTTAATAGATGTTGGTAGCTCTAGTAAATATTCCTCATAAACTTTATTTTGTCCACCCTCAAGTCGTGGTATGTGGACACCCATTATACTTTTAGATTTCACATTCAATTTACCCATCATAGGTAGCTTCATCGATTCATTCTCAAGTCTTATTGACCCCGCTAAAATTTCGGCCATTCTTATTGCTTCATATCCCTTTATTAGTTCCTTTTGTAGATTCTCTCGCATAGCTGCTGCAGTTTTACTTGTATTAAAGAATTCAAGAATTAGGGCCTGACGTTTCAATTTTAGCAATTTGAGTCCTTTTTTAGCGATTACTATCCTTCTCTTGGTGCGGATGTATTCCAATCGTGTTGGTCTTATATCAGATGAAGACGGCATATTTTTTGCTACTCCTCGTTACTCGATTCAATTTCAAGTGATTTCTTTCTATATTTGGCAATAAATTCAGGCTTGATTCTTTTCATTTCAGATTCTGGCAAATCCGACAATAATTCCCATCCTATTCCCAGGGTTTGTTCTATAGATCTATTTTCATCCATACCTTGATTTACAAACTTTCTTTCAAAGTTATTTGCTATGCTTAAGAATTTTCTATCGATTTCACTAAGAGCTTCTTCTCCAACTATAGCTGCCAATGCCCTCGCATCCTTCCCTTGTGCATACGCTGCATAGAGCTGATCCGCAAGATTACGATGATCCTCCCTTGTTCTCCCGTTTCCGATACCCTGATTCATTAACCTCGATAAACTAGTTAGCACATCTACCGGGGGCTGAATATTCAATCGGTGGAGTTCTCTGCTCATAACGATCTGTCCCTCAGTAATGTATCCGGTCAGATCAGGTATAGGGTGGGTGATATCGTCAGCAGGCATGGCAAGAATTGGAATCTGAGTAACGGAACCCTTCCTACCTTTAATTTTGCCTGCTCGCTCGTATATCGAGGCAAGGTCAGTATACATATAACCAGGATAACCTCTTCTTCCAGGAACCTCTTCTCTAGCAGCTGAAATTTCTCTTAGTGCCTCGCAATAGTTTGTCATATCAGTTAGAATAACAAGAACATGCATTTCTCTTTCATATGCCAAAAATTCTGCTGTTGTTAGTGCAAGTCTAGGTGTAAGGATACGCTCCATGGATGGATCAGAAGACAAATTTAAGAACAAAACACTACGCCCCAATGCACCGCTTTCTTCAAATTGTTTTACAAAAAAGTTTGCCTCTTCGCTGGTGATTCCTATTGCTCCGAAAACTACAGAAAAAGACTCAGAAGAAGCCAACACTTTTGCCTGTCTTGCTATTTGAGAGGCCAATAAATTATGAGGAAGACCCGCCCCAGAAAATATCGGTAACTTTTGGCCCCTAACCAACGTATTCATCCCATCAATGTTAGACATTCCTGTTTGAATAAATTCAGATGGCTCTTCTCTAGAATATGGGTTAATACCTGACCCAACGAGATCATACCTCTCTTTAGAAATTATTTTAGGACCATTATCTCTTGGGTTGCCCAAGCCGTCAAAAGTCCTTCCAAGCATTTCATCAGAAACGGAAATCATGGCAGTCTCACCCACAAATTTTGTGGATGTATTATCAGTACCCAATCCATATGTTTGCCCAAATACCTGTACAACTGCTAAACCTTCCCGTGTATCTAAGACTTGGCCCTTCCTACGTTCTCCATTTGATAGTTTTACTTCGACCATTTCTCCATATGCGGCATCTTTAACTCCTTCGATAAATATTAGCGGGCCAGCGATTTTTGAGAGATTCTTATATGCGATTTTCGACATTTAATGTGTGACCTCCATTATTAATTCTTTGAACTGTTTATTCATATTAGTCTTGATTTCCTCTACTTTAGGACCAACATCCTCTTCCTTCGTCCACTTTATCATTGATAATTCTTTCCTGGTCGGTAATGTTCCAATTCTGGTTGATTGAACCCCCTTCTTGATCGCGTCAGCTTCAAGTCTTCCAAACTCGAGGATAGTTTCCAACATCAAGAATTGTTTCTTGATAGAGGTATATGTATCAACATCGTCATACGCACTTTGTTGCAAATAATCCTCACGTATTGATCGTGCTGTATCTAAAATTCCTTTCTCCGGTTCAGGGAGTGCGTCGTATCCGATAAGTTGAACAATTTCCTGTAATTCAGCTTCCCTTTGTAAAATTTCCAATGCTTCTTTTCTTAAGGCAGTCCATTGAGGCGATATATTATTTTTATACCAATCATCCATATCGTCAGCGTATAAAGAGTAACTAGTAAGCCAGTTAATTGAAGGAAAGTGTCTACGAGATGCAAGATTAGCATCCAAACCCCAAAAAACACGAGTAACTCTAAGGGTATTCTGAGATACCGGTTCAGAAAAATCTCCTCCTGGCGGTGAAACCGCACCTACCAGAGTTAACGAGCCTACTCTTTGTTCTGGCGAGGTTACTATTGCTTTGCCCCCTCTTTCGTAGAATTCGGCAAGTCTTCTACCCAAATAAGCGGGATAACCTTCTTCCCCGGGCATTTCTTCTAGTCGTCCAGAAATCTCTCTTAAGGCTTCAGCCCATCGCGACGTACTATCAGCCATTAAAGCGACGTCATATCCCATATCTCTGTAATATTCTCCCATGGTGATTCCTGTATAAATACTGGCTTCGCGGGCAGCGACTGGCATATTCGAAGTATTTGCCACTAATATTGTTCTTTCCATTAAGGGTCTTTTAGATTTAGGATCCTCAAGTTCGGGGAAGGTCGTAAGTATCTCAGTCATTTCATTGCCACGCTCACCGCAGCCAATGTAAACTATAACATTGCTATCTGCCCATTTTGCAAGTTGTTGTTGTGTAACTGTTTTGCCGCTACCAAAGGGACCCGGGATGGCTGCAGTTCCACCCTTTGCTACTGGAAAGAAAGTATCAAGCACTCTTTGACCAGTAAGTAACGGTGAAATTGGAGGTAATTTTTTAGAGACTGGTCTAGGACTCCTCACCATCCACCAGTTTGATAATCCAACTGCAGATTTACCCGTACCTGTCTTTATTTCAGCTACATTTTCATTTACAGTATATTTACCCTCAGAAATATCAGTTAATTTGCCGTTTACACCAAATGGAACCATAATTTTGTGATTAATTAATGGTGTTTCTTGAACTTCACCAATAATTTCTCCCTCATGAACTTCATCATTCTTATTCTTTATTGGGACGAATTCCCATTTCTTATGCTGATCTAAAGCAGGGATAGTAACTCCTCTCCCGATAAAATCACCACTTTTTTCTCGCAATACGTCCAAGGGCCTCTGTATACCGTCATAAATCGAAGTGAGTAATCCTGGGCCTAATTGTATGGACAATGGTCTTTTAGTATTGATAATTTTTTCACCAGGTCTAATACCAGTAGTATCTTCATATACCTGAATTGTTGCCTTGTCTCCTTCCAATCTAATAATTTCTCCTAATAAGCCTAAATCTCCAATACGTACTACATGATACATTTCTGCATCTTCTACATCAGTAGCCACTACTACTGAGCCTGAAATACGTGAAACTATTGAATTTGACATCTTACCTTATCTTTCACCCTTATGATCCCATTTTAATACTTTATCCCTAGTACACGTTTCGCCAATGCTGCAATAGACTCCTCATGTATTGCCCCCTTTAGTGATGGCATAAATAGCACCAACGGATCAATCGAAGATTCAATTTTAGATTTGGTAGCTTGTGAAAGAGAATCTTGAACAAACTGACTAGCAATCACCAAATTGTATTTGTGAGAAGCAAATAACTCATCCATCTTCTTTACTGCTTCGTTCTTATCGTTGACAACAAAGGTATCTTCAACCCCCAATAATCTGTATCCCATTACAATTTCTCTTTCCCCTATTACAGCAATTGATTTTATATTTTCGGTCTTCTTACTTGACATCGTTTATCTACTCCAAGACTAACATAGAGCTGATACGCTCTGGTGTCAAATTATATCGTTTACCATATGCGATTCTTTTAATATTATCCCACTCAAATTCAGCGGTAATAATGAAATAAAATATAGGACCAATTGAGAGCGCTATATTCTTTAATTTTCTCACATAATTACGATTTATGTATTTGTCGATGGCGACCTCAAAATCAACCAAGTTTTGAGACTTTACATAATTGTCCAAAAGATCCCCAAACTTAATAAACTCCTCGATTCGAGTAACAAAGTCTTCTACTGAATTGGCTGAAAAAATTTCTAATAGTTTTTCAATTGGAATTTTACCTTCTTCGATTAAATGTTTCTTAACTAAGTCACGTTCAAGTTTTGAATCCTTTCCTTTTAGGAGGGTCAATATATTTTTCTTATCAATCTGGGTTCTAAATAAATCCCTAGCTATTCCTTCATCACCTTGGAAAAATTTTATACTCTCCAGCAAGTTAGTGTAATAGAATGATAAGAGTTCTGTCATCATTGGACTAATATCAGAAGTCTTTTGGTAGGTGTCGAGATTTTGAATTAGAATTGGACCATATTTGTATTTCACTAATTGATTAACCACCCCCTCTACTGTAGGCTGAGATAATATTATCTTCATTTCATCATGTGGTATGTTACCTGCTGTAATACCCGCAGGGAAATTACGACTAGATACAAGGAATGGCTCTGTTTCAGTTATGGTCCTTCCGATAACCTTAGAGGATAAGATGAGTTCAATATTGTGAATATCCCATTTCGAAAAATACGCCCTTATTGCTTGTTTCCCGCTAAATGGGGTGGCCTCCAGGGCAATTTTGTTAACTTCTACTAGATGTCGGTTGATTGCAACTTCCAATAACTCTGGGGGAGCGTAGGTTGCTGCAGCCCTATCGATTTCAGGGCCATACCAGGTAGATTCTAGCAATCGAGACACCTCTCCAACGTCCTCAGCTTTAACTAGAGTTTCAATAAATTCCTTCGATAAGAAATTAATAGAAATAGCTTGCAATCTACCAAATGAAGATGAATAAGATGAAGTAGTCATGTAACTTCAAACCATTCTTTCGTATAAGAAATTCTTAATTTCGTCTTCGTGATTCTCAAGCAATTCCTCAAAAGTAAGGTCTAATTCACGAGTTCCAGTTTTGTCAACAGCGATAATACCGCCAACGGTGGTGATCGGTGTACCCAAGTTGGCCTTTAATTCCTTAACTATCATGTTATCACTTTCACGGCAGCGGATAGTTACATCATTGCCAAATTCCTGCTTGGCAAATAAAACCATTCTCTCCAATGTTTTCTTGTAATCAGACTTTTTTGTAAAGGCCTTTAATTCATGCTTAATTGAGTCAAAAGCTGAATCCATATTCGAATTAATCACATCAAATAATATTTTTTTTGATTCCAGCCTAGCACTTTCTGTTATTCTAGAATATTCTCTTTGAGATTTGCTTTCAGCTTCATTTGCATATTTATCTTTAATATCCTTTAGTTTTTCAGCCTTTATGGTTTCTATCTTTGCTTTCTTATCATCCAACAAAGAGTTTAGGATAGAAAGTTCTTTCTTCTTTCTATCCTGTATTTCTTCATCAAATGTATTGAGGGCAGACATTAGATTTTACGTTTATTACAGTATTCCCAATAATAGGATAATACCGAGCACGAATCCAATGATCCAAAGGGTTTCAGGGATGACGAAGAAGAATAGGACTTGACCAAATTTCTCTGGCTTTTCAGCTATTATTCCCATACCAGCTGCACCGATTCCTTGTTGAGCATTACCAGTACCGATTAAACCACCGGCGATTGCAATTGCGGCAGCCACTGCGAGCAATGACTTGTTTAATCCGGCGTCTCCTCCTTCATTTTCTTGTGCGAATGCTTCAGGGGTTAATAGCGTAAAAGCCAACAATGCTGCGCCTGCTGCTACAGGTATCATAAACAATTTTGAATAACGAGATTGTTTCATTAATAATTAAAAACCTTTGGTGGCATATTAATAGGTTTTTTAAAATTAACTTGATAGCCCAAGTTTCTGCTACTATTTCCGATCATTATGCAATTTTTCAGTTGTAAAGTAAAATATCATGTGTTTTTGTTATTTGATGATCTGAGCTAAATCTAAAAGAAAATACGTTTCTACTATACCATGCACAAAATCTAAAGTACAAATTGATATTTACATCTTAGCTACGAACTTGTAGCCTTAATGGGCAGAATATATAATATTTCAAAAATTCCGTTGGATTCAGAGTTCCAAGACTGTATAAATTTACGTATAGACTAAAAGCATAAAGTAGAGCCAGCTGTATTAAGATTTTAATTTATTGATTTATTTGGCATGATTGATCAAGTTAATTGGTGTTACGGAAGTTTCTCAAACTGGCACTCTTATCTGAGTTAAGACACAACCCATTTGATGTAGTAAACATTTATGATACGTTTTCTGACTTAATGAATATTACCACAGGAGGGAAATTTCTTAACTTTGGATATTGGGATCCTGAAGTTAGTAATCCGATTGACGCTCAGATCAAGCTTACAAATATGGTAGGAAAGTTTGGGCATTTCTGTAACGCAAACTATATCTTGGACCTTGGAAGCGGTTATTCAATTCCTGCTTTAACGTGGTTGAATTCATATCCAACAGTAAAAATCTATTGTATAAATTTAAGTTATAAACAGATAATTGAAGGGAAGACCATTTCTGACCAAAATCAATTATTGGAACAATCATCATTTGTCTTAGATTCGATCAAAAATCTTAAAGATCGGCTTGCCTATATCAATTCCACTTCTACATTTTTGGCACTTAAGAATAGCACAATGGACAGAATTGTGGCCTTTGAATCAGCGCAGCATTTCAGCCCATTTATTGACTTCATCAGAGAAGCAAGACGGATTCTTAAACAATTTGGTAAGCTAGTAATAGCCGTTCCCGTACTTGTGTATAAGCCCCCTGGAAAACGAATACCATTATATGAATTAAGAAAACTGGGCATACTTAAAATAACTTGGGCCTCCGAACACTATGAAATTGAATTTATCAAATCAATGATAGAGAACAATGGTTTTAGAATAGAAGAAGTTGTGTATATAGGTTCAAATGTATACCAACCATTAGCCAATTACTATATTAAAAACCGAAATACTTTAAGAAGAATGGTTTTAAACCGATATCCTAATTTTATAGAATTGGTCATAAATTGGTCGATCTCAAAAATGAAGATGACCTCAGAAAAAGGAATTATCGAATATGCTTTGGTTAGGGCCGTTAAGAAATAAGTTGTCCACCGCCTGGTATCATAAGTATATCATATGTTAATTGTATCGATTTCTCTATTTATCACGTATCCTCCATTGCGATAACTTGTCTGAGAAATTTAATATTGATATGAGGTTTTGTCGTTAAGTAGAAACCATCAACGATAAATTTTCTCAATTAGTAGATAACACTTATTTAATAGGATGAAATATCAGCCTGTTGGTGTCATAATGCCTAAAACATCAAGACCAGAAGTACTCGTACTCTCAGGCTGTGCTTAATTATTATTTAAATAGCATCTATGGATAAATTGTATAATGTCCACATCTGCTGACACCAACTCTCATAGTCATAGTGATGGCAAGCAGGTTGTTACAGCCTCAAATTCCCGTGCAACAAATATAACGGTCTCGTCAAAGTCAAAATTAGAGTTAAAGAAATCAAGATTTGAGGAGTTAATTTACTGGCTTAGGCAATGGGGTTTTGAAGTAACAGATAAGACTAAGGAAAACAAAATTGCAGGAATTGAATTCCAAGCGGAAATACAACCCCAAGTTCCTTATTCTTCGGGACTTAGTACTCCATTTTATCTTGAATTTCAAGACGATTTGGACGACGGTCTGATCATTAGGACGTCATTTGAACTTGACAAAAACATTGATATCTATCTAAAGAGCCAAAATAGAGCAAGGGAAATAGAGTTGACTTATATAGAAATCAGTCAATTAGTTTTACCATTAAGAATATCCATAATAAGAGATCATCCCTTCATAAAACTGTACAAAATTATTTTCACCGCTAACCTAGATAAACAATTATTCTTCGATAGCATTACTGATTTAATGAATTCGATGTCAATCATAGTAGGTAAATGGGATGAAAAATATTATCAGCCAAAGCCAACAGATA
>DATELO010000003.1:0-2258 GCA_035276505.1 Candidatus Nitrosocosmicus sp. | reverse complement strand
CACACATGGTACCCTCAGGACCACCTGGAACCTTATTTAGTACCATTTCGCCTGGTGGACATGATTCTTTAACACGATCTGAAGACGGTTTCACATAGCATCCTGCTGGTGATCCAGCTGGACATTCTTCATTTTGTGGTGGCCCAGACAAAGCGGTTGATGAAGGATTAACAGTGGTCATATTCTCTGATACATCAGGTAAAACTTGACTAACTTCCACAGCCTCATCGTTGTTGCTATCGTCGCCAGATTCCTCTTCAGGAGAAGCAAAAGCAGATATTGTCAGCAAATTATTTTGGTTAACATCGCTTGCGCCATTTTGAAAAAAGATTGTAGAAGAAATTCCCGTTAAAGTGGAATTAAACACAAGTAAAATGACAATAAAAGTAGTTAGTATAATTGGAAATGATTTACAATGATTATACAATCATGAAATGGATAATAAAGGTAATATAAAATATTTACTTGATCTTTTTAGCGACAAATAATATATTTAAAATAGAATGTAGTTCTGGTAAAATGATTATAGCAAAAAAATAATATTCCTATAAAATACTTTTGATAGTTCAACAACTAACCGAAGTACATAGATTAGATATTCAAATCTATTACTTTTCGTAACACTCAATTAATTCAATTTCACTAAAATTATTCAGGAAAGGTTGGATCAATTGTTCATCTTGATTCCATCAAATTAGATCACCGTTATGGTAATGTTGAGTGACAAAACTCAAGTCAATTTTGTTTCACTTAATCCGAACCCGCATACCATACGGAACTTAATCCCACAGAATAACCATTGAGTATAAAAAGGAGAGGGGTCTAGATACTGTCGGACCCAAACATCAAATTTATGGTAACCATATGTTGAATTGTTCTAACATAAGATCTTAGTGCAAAAGTAATGGAATAGAGTCAATTTTGTTTCACATACCATCGAATCAGCTACTAATGACTACTAGCGAAAAGATGAGAAATGTAGAATACTTGATCATTTTTGGGAACAATGCTTTCGAAGTGAAAAGTTGTAGGTTTATTTACTTGGCTAATTCAACCTTAAATACTACATAGACTCCTTTGAAATTATTAATGTATAGAACATTCCTAGTGTGGCTTACGCTAATTGCTTTAACATCTACACTAACGATACCAAACTTTGGACTGCCTCAAATGGCATATTCAACTTCGCTTGGTGACTCGATAAGAGAAGAGGTAAAGGAAAGATTCGAATCGAGTAGCGACAATAAGAATCAAGATGAGAGGAGTGAAGTAAATGATGATGATGATGAAGCAAGAGGCTCAGACAACGAGGATGATGGATCTAGCATTGATCCCAGTGAGGAGTTGGATGAAATTATGGATCAAGTGAAAGATAGCGATGACGGTAATAACAATAATCAAGAGGACGATAGCGTTCAGGGATCCCCTTCTATCGACGACCTGGACAGTCCTTTTCATGCGGAAACAGACGTAAAGTCGGTTATTGACCATATTACAGCAGGAGGTGATGGTAGTACGAATAAAAATCTTGAAGAATTCCTTAACGTGTTAAGTAATAGTGGGAATACTGATACCGGCGACTTATTTGGAGTTCCAGATATTGGTAGCAGTAGTCCTCTACCAAGTAGTGTACCAAAATGGATAGGTGCCTCGGATGACCATAATATGGAGGGTCCAACGGACTTCCCGTTTGGATAGTTGACAATAAACCGCCTTTAAATTTGACTAGTTCATCTTCATTTCTATTAGACTCATAGATATCATGATTTTCCCCGAACCTGCATCAGATCTGTAACGAATTTAGATTTTTAAGCGAAAGGTGGACCCTATAATCTATTAATTCAATACTTTGAAAACACAGCATGTAATAATTATTTGACAGTTAGAAACCTGATTTAATTTATCAATTTGGCTAATTCTCAATTAAGTTGGATCTGTGCTGTTCTAGAATAAATATTATCATATGAAGAATTGAAAAATAACAAAAAATAAGTGATTAGGTATTTACGGTATTCGTCAAACCCTTCAGCCAGATTTTTTGATTATTTACCGATTGACCATCCTTTCTTTCGCTCACATCTTTTGCCTTTGAACTTGACAGAATTTAATTTATGGTTTCAATTTTTTCTCTTAAGGTTGATTGATCCTCCTCTTCATCGATAACTTGAATCAAAGTTTGTATCTGTAAGATCTTTGCAAAAGCAGTTAACGAGTAAAATACTCTTCTATCGTCTTCTATTGTCCTGTCCATTAATTGT
>DATELO010000002.1:0-4224 GCA_035276505.1 Candidatus Nitrosocosmicus sp. | reverse complement strand
AAAAGGAGTAATAAAAATGAACATTTCTATCTCTGAACCACAATTAATTTGTGAAGCAAAAATTTGTGGTTGTAGCAACAATAAAATCGTATATGGTTTTGCAGAACCAGTTCATAGCTTATGCATTGATAAGAGACAATTAATACTATTGCAGATTCAGGCTTGTCGGAAATTACTTAAACATACCTTTGACAACCTTGAGTTGCGTATAATTGAAAGGGAAATAGATGAACTAAATGCACTATATCAATTTCATTAGTTGCATTATTCATGGTTGTTCAACTAAACCTATAGCAAGATGTCTTTTTTGTTCAAAATATTATTGCTATGCTCATTTACAGTTGTGTCTTCAGATTCATCCAAATGAAATCGAGGTTATTAGCACATTAAAGAATGAAATTAGTACGTAATCGGTTATAATTCTGGGTGAGCTTTTCCAGTTACAGAATTAATATCAAATTATAATCTCTCTTGTTAAATAAAGAAGTAGAATTTTTATTGCTTGGTAAATTCACAATAAATTATTGATCCTCTGCTCATATGAAATCTCTTGATTAATGATACACGCATTTCCAATTGCATAATAGTTTCCCTCTATGTTAACAACACACACTCTATCTCAAGCAAAGTCGTAAGATTTCATAGTAGATGGTTGTACTTCCTTTGTATTAGCAACTCTTATGAGGTCTTCACTCAATTCTGATTCCTCTCATACAGTTACACAAGAGGCCAAATGCTATATGGATTTCCATGTCAACACAAAAGGATAGAAGACTATAAACATCCAACATAGTCCTAGTTCATTCTTTGTGTTACCATTTATATACTCAGATAAATTACTAGCTCTCCATAAAAGAACTATTGAACCCGATCGTTAGTTTTCAATAACCAAAATGACATAATAAATACAATGAATATGACTGCAGCTGAAATAAGAAAAGAAACGGGACCATACAAATTATACAATATTCCTCCTACTACCAAGCCGATAATACTTGCAAGACTTCCCATGCTACTTCCAACTCCTTGAATTATTCCTTGATGAACAGCTCCTGCACGTTTGGAGAGTATGGACATAAAGGATGGCCACATTAGACCATTACCTAAGGCAAACAAAACTAATGCAACGTAAACCAATACAGTGCTATTAAACATAAACAGAGCGAAATTTATTCCTAAAATTAAACTTCCTATTATGACTAGTTTTTCCTCAGACAATACTTGCAGAGCTTTTCGAAGTACTGGGCCTTGTACTAGAATCATTACTCCGCTTAATACCGAATAGAAAATGCCCATTTCTGTAATCGACCATTTTAATCCATCCACTGCGTGAATGGGAAATGCAGTATAAAAAATATTGAACCCAAGAAAAATAAAAAAATATAATATTAACAAGAAGGAGATATTTTTTAACTTGAATACATCAAAGAATGATAAATTTTTAGGATTTGAAATATCATAGCATTCTTTTGGTTCGCAAGAAAAAGTATTTCTAATTGCCACTTTTTCAGATAAGTTTATCACTGAACTTGGCGTCGATGTCACTTTAGATTCTTTAAGCATGACTGCAATTATGATTACTGCAATTAAGGAAATCAATACAGCAGCTAAAACCGGTAACATTTCTTTATAAACCGTAGATCCTAGAATTCCAGCTAATGCAGGACCTACAATAAAACCTAAATTGGATGATATTGCCATCTTTCCAAAATTCTTACTTCTGCTTTTATCAGTTGAAACATCTGAAAGATAAGCATTTGCGACAGAAATATTGCCTCCTGTTATCCCATCTAATGCTCTAGATAAAAATAAAATAATTATAGGAAGCGTAATGACAAAAGTTCCAAGAATGACTGAATTAACACCATAAATATTCCAAACGGGTACTATTAGGGCAATAAGAAAGATTATCCAACCAATGAATGTTCCACCATTACTTATCAGTAAAACTTTTTTCCTTCCAATATTATCTGACCATTTTCCTAAAATCGGTGCACCGATGAGCTGAAATGCAGGATAAATCGCAGCCAGGATTCCATATATAAGCGCATTACCACCAAAATCTATAACCAAAAATATCAAAAAAGGCAAAACTATACTAAATCCCATTGTACCTATAAAATTAGATAATAACAAAGGAAAAATGGTAATTTCTTTATTCACAGTAGACAATCAAGATATAGAATTCCAATCGACCTATAAAAAAGTATGAAATCTATTGAAATTATTTATTTAATGAATCACATTAATTATTAAGACTTCACCATTTACGTTGCTACCAATTTTAGAATAGCCATTCCAGTATTGAACCAATCATTGTGAGCAACAAAATAAAGAATTATAATCCTACTTTTAGAACAACTCTGCAAATTTTATTCCAAACTTGAAAGATGGGTCGTACTAAGACAATCAAGAGACAAGATTATTTTGAAACTTTAATAACAAAAATACGATTCAAGATGCAAAGTATAATAAAATTTTGTTAAGGCCTCGTAAACGAAAATCAAGTACCCAGACAATCTTGGAATTTTTCAAAATGATTCAATTACAAGGAAGTAAAATGAAAGGGGTTTATTGTAATGGACCGCCTAGAAGACCTTTATGAATCTCTAGTCACTACTTTTTGGAAAACTAAAGAAGATATGGCGGATTCTATCAGACAGATAATCATTTTTTATCTGATGTGGATGAAAAACTCAAACCAATTCTTGAAATCTTACCAGAAAGAAGTTATCAGATAATTGATCTTCAAATTTAGCCGCTCAGACATTTTGGAAATACTTTTTGAATGGATTTAACTAATTTCATAATGGATTAGCAAATTTAACATACATTAAAAGGTCAAATATGCAGCGGCTTCCGTATGATTTCCCAGTCGCAGGTAATGGTGAATTTCCTTTAGTATTGCACGTTGATAATGTTGTACAAATATCAAATATTTCTTATTTGCACGATACCTTCGACTATAACTGGAAGATCAAGCGGCAACGCTTGTACTCCTATCGCAGAACGAGCGTGAATACCTTTGGGGCGACCATATATAGATAGTATCAGATCAGAAAAGCCATCAGCGACGGCAGTAGTGTTTGAGAAGCCAGGTACTGTATTTACCATGACTCGAATCTGAAGCCAAGCTGTTACCTTATCTAAACTTCCAAGTTCGCGCTTTAATGAACCTAGCATTGACAGTCCAGCCAGCTTTGCCGAATTATAAGCCTGATCTACAGATATCTCAGCTCCATCTAATTCTTCATCTACCTTTCCAAATGGTCCAGCAATAGTTCCGTCAGCGTTTTGTGGTCCATGACCAGAAACATATGCAATGTTTCTATGAATTCGTATCCAAGTAGGAGGTGTTCTAATTGTTGTAGGCAATTCCAACTTTGATGGGATTTTTAATCCAAGTTTATTGAGCTTTAACTCAATACTATCGGTTAATTTACTTTTTCTATCTCTGCCACTGCTTCTGGGTTTTCTTTCCAATTCCTTACCATATTAGCAATAATACTTAATACTTTCATATCAAACTAAACACGTAAGGGATTCCTGCTAACATGGGTCGCTAACACCATCAATATACAAGTCCCTCTCTCTTTTAATGTGACTGAATCTACTGTTGTTAGGACTATTATCTGCTATTCTCTTATTTGTAATGTGAAGGATAAGAAGAGAAGACAAAATACTCTAAGATAATATATATCAAAACTAGTATGAATTTTACAATACTTTACAGGCGCAAAATCTACAATCCAAGGATTTATCAGGTCGATTGCAATGCCTTATCCATTATCGGCCTTAACTCTAGTGACAGGTTTACTTCATTTATTGCTTTATTGCTTTTATTTTTGACTGATAAGTATTCTTTTGCAAATTCAAAGCTCATAGATCTAACTTCAGAAAAATCAAATATGATCTCGTCATAGGGAACCTCCGCTATTGTTTTATCAAGTTCTTCATGAGTATCTAGTCTCAATGCCAATGTAGTAGAGAATACGTCTCTCATATATTCAACATATAGAACCGACATTCCAATCATGGTAGAAGATACTAGCTTTTTAGATATACCGATTTCTGCTAATTGTTATAAGATCAATTCTATTTAGAATTGTTATATTTCAATTATAGATCCCATTTTTTCTAAAGTATGACTGGTATGAATAAAACAAATATTCGCAACAAATTCATTGTAGCATCAATTGCAATAGTGGTCGCATTAGCACTTTT
>DATELO010000001.1:0-4892 GCA_035276505.1 Candidatus Nitrosocosmicus sp. | reverse complement strand
CGAAATTATCTGAATCATACGGAAAGGTCATATTAGTTTGGAATCCCGTAGACACATTACCTGTATTTCCACCACAAATACAACAAGTACAACATCCATTCATGGTGAATCAGACTGTAAATAATAGCACTGAAAAATTTGTGGGGAGTTTCAACCAGACATTAGACTACTAACTCCCTTTTTTTAGCTTATAATTAAATCATTTAACTATCTCAATTCTAGAATTTTTTAGTTAAGCATTATAGATTGTAAAAAAAATTTAGGTAAAAATAAACGATAATTATTTATCTTCGGCTAAGTTTGCTTTGTATCTTAACCTGAGCCATTAACGATGTCTTGGGGCCTTCCATTATCCCACCCGTAACATTTGATAGAGCTTCGCCAGTCTCATTTAATGCAGCTCCCATTCCTTCAGTTGCATTACCTGATGCTTCGCCAGTCTCCTTCACTGCACCTTGAGCGCTTTCTCCGGTTTGATTTGCAGACTGACTCATATTTTGTGCATATGCGTTGATTGCAAGGCTTCCAGCAATAAATCTCAAAGCCATAAATATTGTGTATATTAATGAATTTACATTGGTAAGCGATATGAAGTAAAATTTTTAAACTTTTTGGTCAGAATTTACAAAATGCAATTAATGAAGCCCCAATATTTATTTAAAAAATGACTTTATTGAAAGTATTAATATTGCTATGATGCACCTTTACCAATAAGAATAATTGCAGGAAATAGCCTTTATTCTTCACGCATTACCAAAATTTGAAAATTTACAAGGAACGCAAGGTTTCTTTGCTTCAGTAGGTATTCCAGCAGAGTTAGCAATGATAATAGGACTACTAGAAGTAATTGGTGGGAATAAAAGTGTCCACGACACATGAACACTGGAAGGATATCGTAGACACTTTTAGAAAATCATTAACGCATTATTATTATAATAACATACTATAAAACATCTATTATGTTATTCGAAAACAATACTACCATGAATATCTTCTTACAACTACGTCAATTAAGATATCTATATTATTTGGTCTGACTTATGTAATAATTATCACATGACAAAGAATAAGGAACGTTCAAATATCTTATATTTAACAATTTTTTTAATATGCAAAGATAATCAATAACAATTATTTAGTTCATTCTTTGCTTGATCCATGTATTTAAGTAATGTTATTAAATGTTATATCAAGTATGAATAACACACTCGTATTATTGACATCTTTTGTATTGCTATTCTCAACAATTAGCATAGCATCAGTGAATGCTCAAAATGAAAGTCAAAGTCAAAACCAATCAGCACCAATTGCTCATGTAGGAAATAACACGGAGGTTCCATTCAAGAATCAATCACAAAATCTACAACCAGAAAATCAAACAAAACCTGATTCAGTAACAGATGAAGTAGTACAATAAATTCTACTGAACAGATCCACTTTTTTACTAAAATAATATTTTAATCCCAATAATTAATAAGTGTTCTTATGAAAACAATTACATAAATCTATGAAAGACTATCATTTTCTAAGTTTAAATAACAATTCTTTCACATAACCAAAATGTATGAACAATAATTCATATCAGTATAGGATAAATATTTGACTGAACTTCTGCGGCGATTAAATCTTTCAACTTTATTTACAATGGGCCCGGTGGGCTTCGAATCCATGAGGTACATGGGATCTATCGTTCCTATATGTCTTCTTGATATATCCTTTGGTTAAATGTGAAGAATGGTTTATGATGAGTCGCGTTTGTGAATCATCGTGGGTGTTGATGGGAATAAGTGCACGTATGATTGGAAGTTGGAATGAAAGACATTTGAATTCTATAAAATTAACCGCACGTATCTTCACATATTCCAATTATAAAAATAAAAAGTTGATGTTTCAACGATGAGTCAATGGATATTACTAAGTTACAATATCAGCTATTGCCTCACCGCTACTTGAAGTGCTGTTTGTAGCATTGTTTGCTGTTGCCCCAGCATCATCAATGGAATTTAGACCTTTCTCAGCAAGTACTTCGTTTAATATAGTGGTGTCATAGATACCTGAAAGATTCGGTCGATCTTTTCCCTTCTCTATGAAGCCTAAATCATAGGCGTCATTTGCACTCTTGTAGAGAGTTGACTTCAATGGGTCGTATGTGATCTCCAGATTACCATATGCCTTGTTTAATACATTTTCTGAAATCTCTTGACCAGTTATTTTCTTTAACTGAGTATTAAATTCCTTTGTAGCTGCTTCAGTATTATTGTTTATCCATAATGTTTCGTCTACATGTGCTTCAAGCAACTTTTTAATTACGTCAGGATTGTCTCTAAGGTAATCTGTTCTGACTATAATATTACCAGTTACGAATTTACCGTCTGGCCATAAAGTTTTCTCATCTAGGAATACTTTGCCTCCTGCTTCTTCTACTAGTCTTGTTGCCCACGGTTCAGGTACCCAAGCCCCGTCAATTTCGCCTTTAAGAAATACTGTTAATATATCGGCATTTGCGATTGGTAACACTGTTACATTTCCACCATTTTCAATAGTATTAAAACCATTATCGACAAGGTATTTTCTTAAAGCCACATCCTGAGTGTTACCTAATTGTGGCGATGCAAATTTCTTTCCGCCTAGATCATTGACTGTTTCTATCCCTGAATCATTTCTAACAACGAAGGATGCTCCACCGCTAGATGCACCAGAAATTACCCTTACATCCTCACCGCCTGTAAGAAGATAGCCATTGATGGCAGGGTTAGGGCCAATGTAAGTAGCATCAATTCTATCAGCTAATAGCGATTCAATTGCAGATGGTCCAGCGTTAAATCTGAAAGTTTCAACAGTAACATTATCTCCTAGCGTTTTCTGAAAATCGCCATTATTTAATCCAATAACGGCTTGTGAATGAGTAATATTTGGAAAATATCCAATTCTCAAAGTCTTTTTCTCGTCGCCTAAGGACTGTGCATTGGCTATTGATATGGGTGCCGAAATCAATGCTACTGCAGTAATAATCATAGTAAAGATAAAGACGATGTGTCTTTCTCTATTATCAAAATTCTTTGGAACCTTGATAGATATGCTTTCTGAATTTATATTCATTATTCTTTTATTGTATAACGTTATTTATTAGCTATTTTCAATATGTCATTTTCTTTATTATCATGCTGTTTGAACATATATTCGAATAGTTCGAAATTAATAACTGATAATTTTTAGTCAAATGGTGTAGTGTTTGCACTTCTATCAGAGATCTAAAATCGAGAAAAAGCAACCAAATTAAGTAACGTACTTTTGCCACAACTCAAAGGACTAACCATAGTAACAAATTCACCCTCCTTGATATTTAGGTTTAGGTTATTGATGACTATGTGTTTGTATGAATTTTGTTTTTGTTATCATAATATTCTTTGAATTTATGTTTGAGTTCTAAAATTGATTTATCATTAGTTTGTATAGGGTTCGCTAAGTCAGACACACAGAACTAATAGCTGCAAGATTATGTATTTAGATTCTTATATGCAGCTCTTGTAGATTTATGCTACCGTTGCACCTATCTTACTAGATAATCGTCCTTTGCGTACCCTTATCCATTGGCGTCATAGATGGTGACTGTATCACAACTTCAATCTCGGAACTAGATTTCAAACCCTAAAATATTACAAATGTGTTTAACTACACAGAAACCATATCTAAATATACCTTCTTACATAGTTATTGACCAGAAGTGCCTAAATTGACAAATCATAGAGGAGATTTTATCCCGCGAATTTCTTTCTCTTTACAAAAGGGACATACCATTTTTTGACTTTGTAAATAAAGACTTCCTGATGCCTCATAGAATGATATGTTCCATGAACATGCGCTGCATCGTAAGATATATTTGAAGGTTGAATTCTTTACATGATTTTGAGTCAAACTATTTTCCATTTTTAAATCAAGTGATTGGTCCAATTGTAAAGTCATTATGTTAATTATTGTAAAGATTATAATAAAAGCAATATTGTATATGCCATAAAAGAATTGTATATGCAGATTATTCATGTTACTCTGCTGTTATAATCAGACGGTGAAATAATGATATGTATAAAGAGAGAATAGAAGAAACTATTTACGATATAAGTCTACATAATAATTTAAAAGAATAATCTTCCACGTAACTATTAATTTTGATCGTAGGGGCTGATATTTTTGTTCCCTCTTTATTCAAAAGTTAACGTCGAGATGATCATCATCAAGAAAATGAACCACTGCCTAAATATGATATACAATAAGAGAAAAAACCTAGGGTGTACCACTCAAGGTTAGATGAGAGAATCTGAAGTAAATTCCGAAAGTTTTTTATACTTTTTCAAGATTCTTAATCCTCTTTTAGTAGTTGAAAATTTTTTTGTTTTCTCGTTATACGATATCAACTCTTCCTTAATCATGATTGAAATAAAATGATTTAACTGTGTAGGGGAAACAAGCGCAATTTGCATTATGTCGGTTTTATTATGCTGCCCTTGTCTTTCTGAAACTACGTTTAAGATATCCATAACTATCTGAATTCTACTTCTACGTTTTTTATGAAAATTAGTATTCTGTTTCTGTGGGTGTGACATGGGCAACTCAGAATATATTAACATAATAGAATCCAGTTATTTGATTTCTATATAATTTTCCTTGCATATATCACTAATCCTCCTTAATCTTGGGTTTGCCACTACATGGGTTGGTCGCAATCCTGCTGCAAAAGAATCCAGTTCTACCTGTATCTAAAAGGATGAATTCCTTGAGACAAGTTGTGCCATGGATAAGAACGCACTATCTCAAGGAATCCGTCAACATCGTAGAAAGATCCTAGATTACATGAGTACTTTTTGCCTATCGGTTTTAGTAGAATCATAATATAC